>CAIWXG010000109.1 GCA_903916555.1 uncultured Bacteroidota bacterium | reverse complement strand
AATCTGTATGTATTTTATTATATAATAAAAATAATATATATAATTGTTTATTCATTTTTAGATGCTACAATTGTAGTTAATTTGTTTATGCCTTTTTGCATTGCAACAGTAACAGTTGTTATATCGGGCATTACTTTATCTGTAAATACAACAAACAAATGCAATTGATTGTTACCGGGAACTGTAGTATAGAGTATATGCTTATTTAATCGCCAAGCTTCTACCATAAGCCTACGTATTCTGTGCCGGTTTACAGAACTTGAAAATTTCTTTTTAGGAACTGAAAAACCTGTTAATACCGGTGATTCTTTAATTGCCAGCTGAGGAACAATTATATAAATGAACCTTAGCGGAAAAACAGAAAACGCTTTCCCCTTCAGGAAAAGCGTATTAATATGCCGCTCTCGTTTGAGCCGCTCATATAACTTAAAAGTATTACGAATGGCTAGTGTTGATTTTATAGTTTATTTCAAACGGCTTTCGTCAGATACAGTCAATTTATAACGACCTTTTCTACGACGGGCAGCCAATACTCTACGGCCATTAGCCGATTCCATACGCTTACGAAATCCATGAACTGTTTTACGACTACGGCGGTGTGGTTGATATGTACGTTTCATTTTATGTTCTTTTATCTCCTTTTTAAAAGGAGTGCAAAGTTAGGGCTAAATTTTGAAGTAATCAAAATTAATTTGAAAATTTATCTATAATAGCTTTAAATGTGCAAATTACACTATTTTTGGTAATGTTTACGGATGAATATTTTATGAGAGAAGCATTAAAACAAGCCAAAATGGCATTTGATGCGAATGAAGTGCCGGTAGGTGCTATTGTTGTTTGGGATAACAAAATTATAGCCAGAGGCCATAATCAAGTTGAGATGCTTAATGACAGTACTGCGCATGCAGAAATTATTGCCCTTACTGCCGCATTTAATAATACAGGTAGTAAATACCTTCCCGAAGCTGTATTGTATGTAACTATAGAACCTTGTTTAATGTGTAGCGGTGCTTTATATTGGGCTAAAGTAAAAAAAATAGTTTATGGTGCAGACGATGTAAAAAACGGCTATAAAAAAACAACCGGATCAAACAATCCCTTTCATCCTAAATCAGAAATAATCTCTGGTATTCTTGCAGATGATTGTGCACAATTAATGAAAGATTTCTTTTTAAAATTAAGATAAATATTAAAAATTTTTCAATTATTATATTCGATAAAAATTGTATTTTATAAGTCTATTTAATACAAAAATAATATAATGATAATGATTTGTTGAAATTGAATGTGAATTGTATCGTTTACTTTGCACTCTATTTTAAAATTTAATAATAGGTATCCTTTTTTTATTATGACAAAAAAACTCGTTTTAATTCTATTCGTTTTAATCTCTATAAATGCATTTGCAGGTAATAAAATAAAGTATTATTTCAATCAACCTGTTGATACAACAGTTGCTACTGCCGTTAAAGCACAATCTCTTATAAATTGTAGTGCAGATACACTTATTGCCTATCTAAACAGAGCTCAATATTCGCTTGATATTTGTTTGTATGATTTTGATAATGATACAAACGTTTTATACCACAATGGTGTAAATGTTGCCAATGCTATTAATAATGCCTATAGTAGAGGTGTAAAAATTCGTTGGATATATGAAGCAAGTTGTGGAAATTCAGGTTTGGCTTTGCTTAATACAAACATTAATACTTTGGGTAGCCCACAAGGGTATCCTGATTATACTATTATGCATAACAAATTTGTTGTTATAGATGGTAATTCTTCTAATCCTAATGACCCTATAGTATGGACCGGATGCCTTAATTGGTACACACAACAATTTAATTGGGATTATAATAATATTGTTATAATTCAGGATTCCGCTTTAGCCCATGCTTATTTGGGCGAATTTAACATGATGTGGGGAGACACCGGTATCGCACCAAATTTAACTAATTCGAAATTCGGACAATATAAAACCGATTTAGGCAAACATAATTTTACAATTGAAGGTAATCATATAGAACTCTATTTTAGTCCTTCAGATAACACTGATTCTCATATACAATCTACTATAGAAACCGCAAATACAGATTTATATTTCGGCATGTACACTTTTACGGTAAATACTGATGCCGGGCTTATTCTTTATAAGTATGACAGTGGTATATATGTATCGGGTATTGACGATAGCTGGAGCAATACTTATAGCCCTTATGGTGCATTTACATCTACATTAGGTAGCCATTTTAAAGTTTATACCGAAACAGATACAAGTTTGTACCATAATAAATTTTTGATTGTAGATCCTTCCGATACTTGCTCTGACCCAACGGTATTAACCGGTTCTCATAACTGGAGTAACAGTGCCAATACTCATAATGACGAGAATACACTTATTATACATAATGATACAGCAGCAAATTTATTTTATCAGTATTTTAAAGCTACGTTCAATTCTTTAGGGGGTGTACTTACTCCACAAACAGGTTGCAAACATGTTAATGTTCCAACTTATGCGAGTGTAGAAAACACTACGATGATTTACCCTAACCCGGCAAACAGTAGTTTTTCAATACGTTATCAGCTATCAACAACTCAAAATGTAAACATTGAATTATACAATATGTTTGGACAAAAAGTTGCTGCATTGGTTACTAATGAAACACTTGAACCCGGTGCATATTATATAAACAATAGTTTATTAGTTTCGGGTGTTTATTTTGTACGTTTTACTATTGGCAACGAAACGTATAGCAGGAAATTAGCTATAAAAGGAAATCAATAAGAATAAACAGATATTTAATAAATAAAGAGTGGTGCAGTATTTAAAAATATTGCACCACTCTTTATTTATATTGCACCATTGGCTAACCATTACAATGTTTCCATTTTTTGAAAATTAGTTTATATATTTTTCTCCTTATTTTTGCATTATGCTTAATGAAAACAATGTGGAAGAAGTGTGGGAAGAGGAAGAACCGGAAGAAGAAAGTACCGAAGAGCAAGGAGAGCTTACGGTGCGTATGCGTATAAATACACAAAGACATCAAGTACCTATTAGAATAGATAAATATCTAATGACAAGGGTTGAAGGTGCTACCCGTAACAAAATTCAGCATGCTATTGAAAGTGGTTTTATTTTAGTAAATAATACGGTCGTAAAACCCAATTATAAAATAAAACATTTTGATGATATTGTAGTTTATGAAACCCGTAGGTCGGAAACAGAAGAACTGTTACCGGAGAATATACCGTTAAACATTATTTACGAAGATGATGCTTTGCTTATAGTAAACAAACCTACCGGTATGGTTGTGCATCCCGGTTGCGGCAATGTAACTGGTACTTTACTTAACGCATTGGCTTGGCATTTTAAAGAAAAGCAATTAGATACCAATGGCTTAAACAGAATTGGGCTTGTACACAGAATAGATAAAGATACTACGGGGCTGGTTGTAATTGCAAAAACAGCTACGGCAATGACTAACTTAGCAGCACAATTTAAGAAACACACTGTTCATAGGCGTTATATAGCATTGGCATGGGGCGATTTTGATGAAAACGAGGGTACTGTAATTGCACATATAGGTAGAAATTTACGTTTTAGAAAAATTATGGATGCGTTTCGAGATGGTGATTATGGAAAAGAAGCCATAACCCATTATAAAGTATTGGAAAGATTTAATTATGTAACCCTTTTAGAATTGCGATTAGAAACAGGTAGAACACACCAAATTAGGGTACACATGAAACATATTGGGCATCCTTTGTTTAATGATAGTACTTATGGTGGCGACAGAATTGTAAAAGGGACAGTTTTTAGTAAATATAAACAATTTATAGATAATTGTTTCGGTATTCTACAAAGGCAGGCATTACATGCAAAAGAAATTGGTTTTACACACCCGGTAACAGGCGAATGGATGCAATTTGAGTCAAATTTGCCCGATGATATGTTGCAAGTATTGGAAAAATGGAAAATATACACAGGAAGCTATAAGCAAATTCCGGAATAATTAATAATTATATATTAAGAAGATATAAAAAAAGGAACACTATTACCAGAAAAGTATCTACTGTTAAAATTACGACTAATTGATATAAATATTGTATTCGGAACGCAAAAATGATTAGCTTTGCGTTCCATTTTTAAATTATTTTGTTATGATACTATTAGAAATAAAACCATTGTTGTTAGACTTGTTTTCTGGGCACCACATGATATTGTTATTATTGGCAATTGTTATTTTATTTGGTGGAAAAAAAATACCTGAATTGGCAAAAGGTTTAGGCAAGGGCATTCGTGAATTTAATGAAGCTAAAGACGGCATTAAAAATGATATAGAAACAGGCATTAAAGATAAAGAAAAAATTGAGGCTACCAATTCAAGTACAGCTGCTTCTTCTGTAAAAAATAGCTAAATAATTATATTAGCTATTCATAAATCGTATCTCTATTGAATTTTTTGCTCCCATTTATTTCGAATGTGGTGTATAAGAAACGCATAAAAAAACGATATTCATGCAATACAAATTATTTTTATTGGCAATACTTTTTATGTTTGTTTTTTCGTTGTCTAATGCACAATACAAAAAACCGGTAGTTAAGTATATACCAATACCTAAAGAAGGCGTACAACAAAATACGACTACAGTAACAAAAACAGATACAGTTAATATTTCTTCTTCTAAAATAACACAGAAATCAAAACAATTAATTGCAAGTAATTTACCTGCTAATTCTAAAAATAAATTAGATACAGCAAAAGGATATTCGCATGTGCCGCTTGCAGGCGAAAAGTCTTATTTTGGTGAGAAAACAGATTTTGTAAACGATTTTGTGCGTAAGTACATGGAATTGCATAATAGAACACTTAGTAGTGTACAAAGCAACAGTGCTACCCCTTTTTCTGTAATAGACGATGTACTGGAACAGAAAAATATGCCTAAAGAGCTTAAATACCTCGCTGTAATAGAATCTGCACTAAACCATACTGCCGTTTCTCATGCCGGTGCGGTTGGGCCTTGGCAACTAATGGAAACTACAGCCCGTATGATGGGATTAACTGTAAACCGTAAGAAAGATGAACGTACAGACTGGTATAAATCTACAAATGCAGCAACAAAATATCTTGATTTACTTTATAGCCAACTAAATGATTGGTTGTTGGTAATAGCTGCCTATAATAGTGGGCCAACGCCTGTGCAAAGAGCAATAGACCTTACCGGTAGTCATAATTTTTGGGATATAAAGGAATACCTGCCTCGTGAAACTCAAGGACATGTATTAGCTTTTATTGCTACAGCAAGTATTTTTGAAAATCTTAGTAAATTTATTAATTTGGGTAGTGTGCCGCTTGATTTTAATTTCGGTAAAGACGAAGAGCCACTACCTGTTGAAAATTTTGAAAAGCCGGGCACAACTACAACTAAAATACCCACTGCTGGTGTAACAGGTACTACAACAAAGAAAGGAGCATTTACTGAAGAAGAAATGAAAAACATGGTAATTATTCCTATTAATGAACCAATAGTTCTTGATTTGTTGGCACAAGAAATAAATGCAGATAAAAAACAATTGCAACAATGGAATGCCGATTATGACCTTTTCTTATATAAAAAGTATCAATCACCTATCTATAACCTACATATACCAAAAGAAAAATTAGATATTTTTCTGCAAAAAAAGCAAATGCTCACAAAGAAATCTAAATCTTATTTAGAGCAGAAATAGTTTTAAAAAGGCCATACATAGCTTGTGCCTTAATGCCAACGGGGGGCGTATGAATTTTATTTTATACAATCTTTTTATTTAGAATAGTAAACGGTATTATTGCTGTAATTAACAACAAATCAAAAGTTGTAAGAAATATTTATTAAAAATAGAATTTTTAATTATTTAGGAAAGAACAGTTTTGGTATTTATCTCTATCTTTATCCATTGCAACAAATTTATGATGGTTTTATTGGCAGGTTAATAACAATACATCCCGAGTTTCCTTCTTTTAGTAATAATTATTCATTTTTATATTTATCTAAAATATTTTTGCACTAAATTATTTCATCCATTTTTTATTATTTTATAGAATAGCCATTTTTTAAATTAAAAAATCGTTTTAATTATTAAGATTTGATAGGCTTACGTTTGAGTGCCAATAGTCCTGATGTAAAACATCGTACCACTTTGCAACACCGTACTTCTAGTTTTCACCGCAAAAATCCGGAAGTACCAATAATCCCACCTGTTTGAACTATTCTAAGTACTGAAGCTAAATTAATAGACTCAACGCTATAATTTCAAATCATAAAACACTATTCACAAAGAATATTATCAAATTATTTAACTTAAAGTTATTAATAAAAATAAATATTGGCATTATGCGTTAAATAAAAAATATATTTTGTAATGAATGGCAATTTTATTAATTTTAGCCCTGCTTTTTACTTTCATATATTCTAAAAAGACTATCTTGTTTTATAGCTCTTATTACTTGAAATTTACAAAGCATATTATTTATGAAACATAAATATTATTTTTTTAAGTGTCTGCCAATTTTGTTTTTAGTACTATTGGTAAACACAAACGTATTTGCATCTCACATAGTGGGAGCAGATTTATTTTATACCTGGGTAAGTGGCAATACTTATAAAATTACATTAGCTATTTATGGTGATTGCGGACCTGCTGCATCATCTGCATTCTCTACTTTGCCTTCTGCCGTACCCGAAATTTGTGTTTTTGATGGTAATACTTCTATCGGTTCCCTAAATTTAGTAATACAAGCACCCTCTACCGGCTTAGAAATCACACCTGTTTGCCCTGCTGATATTAGCCTTACCCAATGTACCAATACCTCTTATACCATTCCCGGCATAAAGAAATTTGTTTACACAGGTAACTATACTTTACCCCATACATCAAGCGTTTGGCGTTTTGTTTTTAAAGGTTATTTAGGTGCAAGTGCTGCTGGTGCGGGTAGGTCTGCTGCAATAACGAACATAAACCCTGGTACTGGTATGCAATTAGTAGATACTTTAAACAATACTTCTGTTCATAATTCAAGCCCAATCTTATCAGTTGTACCTACTCCTTTTTTCTGCTTAGACGATAGCGACAATTACAATCCGGGTGCTATAGACCCAGATGGAGACAGCTTATCGTTTTATTTAGTTTCCGGTTGGGGCCCCGGTGGTACAAGTATTGGTGCCAGTTGTGCCATCAGTACGTCCGCAGTAACTTATATTTCACCTTATACGCCTACAGCACCCTTAGCTACTTCTTCCTTTTCATTCGACCAGTTAACAGGGCAAATATCTTTTTACCCTAACGCCACACAAAGAGCATTAGTAGTTTACAATATAGAAGAACATAGAGCAGGTACTTTAGTAGGTACAAGCCAAAGAGAAATGACTTTTTTAGTACTTACCTGTACCAATACCCCACCGACAGGTGGCTTAACGGGTGCAAGCAGTGGTATTATTGACGATAATACCCATTTTCATATTTGTGCCGGTACGGGTGCTTTTGCAATACATATAAACCCTACCGAAGTTACAACTTCAAACAATATTACAGTTACAACAGCAGGTTTGCCTACAGGTTCTACATTTACGACCACCGGAAACGGAACACCCACCCCACACTGCACATTCAGTTGGACTTCAACAGGTGTTACTCCCGGTGTATATACATTTTTTGTTACTTATACCGACAATAATTGCCCCTTATCCGGTACACAAACATTAGCCTATACGGTAACTATAATACCACCACCGGCTATTACTGCTGCCATAATTACCCCTGCTACTTGTTTAACCGATGCAGTAGTACATATAGTACCATCGGGTGGCATTAGCCCTTGGACTGTTAAAGTTTCTGCCGCACCTTTTGATACTATACAAACCTATACCGGTTTGGTGAGTGCTTTAAATGATAATTTACCACCCGGCACTTATACATTTACAGTATTTAATAGTGGTGCAGGTGGTTGCACTGCTTATACTACTTTAACAATTGCCAATCCATCTACCATTATACTCTCAGGCACTTTTACCTCGCCTACCTATTGTGGTTTTAACGATGGTACTATTACATTACACCATTTATATCCGGGCACAATAGATACCATAAAATATATTTATAATGGTGTGTTGCAAACACCGAGAGTTGTAACCATAGCTACAGACAGTACTGTAACTTTAAGCTCCTTACCGGCAGGCACTTACAGTGCAATAACTGCCACTTATGGTAATTGTAATTCAACAACTGTCGGACCATTTACTTTAGTCAATCCACCGTTTACAATGCGTGCCATTACAGATGTAAACCCTAGTTGGTGTGGTTTTTGCGATGGTTCTATAACTTTATATGGCTTGCATCCCGGGCAAACAGATACCCTAACTTATACCTTAGGCGGCATATTGCAAACACCGGTAGTAAGAACTATTGGCAGCGATAGTATAATAACACTTACAGGCTTGTGTGCAGGCAACTATGCTTCTTTTAGAGCAAAAACTGACGGTATTTGTGTATCTAATATTTTGGGCCCTGTAACACTTGCTCCGCCTTCTTTTACAATGAGAACCTTCAGTTCTACGAATCCCGATTTTTGTGGTATCTGCAACGGCACAATTACCTTGTATGGTTTACATCCGGGTCAGTTAGATACTATTAATTATATGTATGGCGGTATTTCACAACCTCCGGTTATCCTTACCATACCGTCTGATAGTATGGTAACGATTACCGGTTTATGTGCAGGTACTTATACTAATTTCAGAGCCAAAACAGCCGGCACATGTGTATCTAATATTTTAGGACCTGTTATACTTACAGTACCACCATTTACCATGCGTACATTAACTAGCACTAATCCTGACTATTGCGGTATTTGTAATGGTACAATAACATTGTATGGGCTACATCCGGGTGCTACTGATACCATTACTTATACAAAAGGTGGCGTAGCACAAACACCCGTAGTGCAATTGGTAGGTTCAGACAGCTTAATACATATTACAGGCTTATGTGCAGGCACTTATGCCAATTTTATAGCACATGCAAGTGGTGGCTGTACTTCTAATACATTAGGACCGGTAACACTTACAGCACCCGCATTTACAATGCGTGCTTTAAGCCATACCAATCCTGATTATTGCGGTATTTGTAATGGTACAATTACTTTATATGGTTTACACCCCGGCCAAACAGACAGCATTTTTTATACAATAGGCGGTGTTGCACAACCTCCAATAGTACAATTAATACCATCGGATAGTCAGGTTGTCATTTCAGGCTTATGTGCAGGTACTTATGCTAATTTTGTGGCACATACTGCCGGTGTTTGTGTTTCTAATACTTTAGGTCCGGTAACGCTTACCGTACCAGCCTTTACAATAAGAGCTTTAAGCCATACCAACCCCGACTATTGTGGAATATGTAATGGCACAATTACTATTTACGGTGTGCATCCGGGCGAAACGGATAGCATAACTTATACATTGGGTGGGGTAGCACAACCACCTATAGTAGTTACAGTGGGTGTAGATAGCTTGGTACACCTTAACGGTTTATGTGCAGGCACTTACGACAATTTTATAGCTCGCAATTCCGGTGTTTGTGTTTCTAATACTTTAGGGCCTGTTACACTAACCGTACCTCCATTTACTATGCGTTCTTTAAGCAGCACCAATCCCGATTATTGCGGAATTTGTAATGGTTCTATTACGCTATATGGCTTGCATCCGGGCGAAATTGATAGTATTTCTTATACAATAGGTGGTAGTGCACAACCGCCAATAGTACAATTAATAGGTGTGGACAGTACCGTACATTTAACAGGTTTATGTGCCGGCACTTATGCTAATTTTATAGCCAGAACTGCCGGTGTATGTGTATCCAATACATTAGGTCCGGTTGACCTTACCGTGCCACCATTCACTATTCGTGCTTTAAGTTCGGTAAATCCGATATATTGCGGTATTTGTAATGGGTCTATTGCCATTTACGGTATTCATCCCGGGCAATTAGATACCATAAACTATACCAAAGACGGCATAGCACAAGCCCCCATTGTACAGTTAATTCCGGCAGACAGTATGGTTGTATTAAGTGGATTATGCCAAGGTACGTATGCTAATTTCATAGCTAAAACAGCCGGTATATGTGTATCCAATGCTTTGGGTCCTGTTGACCTTACCGTACCCCCTTTTGCAGTGCGTTCGTTAACCTTTACTAACCCTACCAAGTGTGGTTTCTGCGATGGCACAGTAACATTACATGGTCTTTATCCGGGTCAAAACGATACCCTAAATTATACATTTAATGGCGTTGCACAAGCCCCAATAATAAGGGTAATAGGGATAGACAGCACCATTGTGCTTACAGGCTTATGCGAAGGCACTTATGCTGATTTTATTGTGCATACAGCCGGTATATGTGTATCTAACGCCCTAGGCCCCGTAACTTTAGTGGCACCACCTATTATACCCGGTTATAACTTTAATATTCACTTAGGTTGTAATGGTGATACCGTTAATTTCACCAATACGTCTATGCCGGCATCAGACCTTAGCTATGTTTGGACATTTGGAGACGGTACAAATTCTACTGAAACAAATCCTTCTCATATCTATTATTTACCGGGTACTTATACTGTAAACCTAACTATTACCAATACAAAATGTTATGACAGCATAAAAGAATCATTCTCGTTAAACAATTTGATACGAGCGAGTTTTAATGCTGCTCCCGATAGTTTTGCTTGTACAGGTACCTTAATTACATTTACAAATACATCTTTAGGAACACTTTTAAGATATGTATGGTCTTTTGGTGATGGTGCCACCGATACGAATCTGAATACATCGCATACCTATCATAATACCGGTATTTATGATGTGAAATTAATAGTAACCAATTATATACCTTGTCATGATACGGCTATCATGCCCTTTTCAGTAGATTCAATTAGTTCTATTAGTATAACCACTACAGACAGTGTTATCTGCGAGGGTACTTACCTTACACTTAAAGGCATATATACAAGTATTGGCAATACAGGTGTTATCTGGACATTTGGAGACGGCACATTTATACAAAATGTAAATCCCGTAGAACATGGCTATAATAGTGCAGGCAATTTTATTGTTACTGTTAAAGCACTTTATCGTGCCTGCCCCGATACCAGTGCCAGTAGGGAGATAAGAGTTTATGGTCATCCTTCTGTCTATTTAGGTGGTGATACTACCATTTGCCCCGGTAGCAATGGCATGGTAATTGGCGACAAAACAAATGAAGCGAACCCAATAGCACATTGGCTTTGGAATACCGGTGCCACAACACCTAACATACCTGTTGTAGAGCCCGGCGAATATTATGTTACCGTATCGGTAGATGGTTGCAGCACAACAGATACTATTGTGGTTAGCAACGATTGTTATTTAGACATACCTAATGTATTTTCGCCTAACGGTGATGGTATAAATGATTTCTTTATACCAAGACCACTTATGGCTAAAGGGCTGCTTACTTTTAAAATGCAGATTTATAACCGGTGGGGACAATTAATATTTGAAAGTAATAATATTGAAGGCAGAGGATGGGATGGTAATTTTAATGATGTAGCCCAGCCCGAAGGTGTTTATATTTACCTAATAGACGCTACTTTTAAAGACGGAGAAAGAGAACACAAACAAGGTAATATTACTTTGCTGAGGTAAAAGTATGAGATAAAATATTCTTATCTGGCCAATTTCTAATTGGCTTAGTTTACTATTTATAAAAGCAATTTTTTGTTGTAGGGGTATTTTTATTACTGAAAAGAATAATAGCAGTATAATTAATGTAATTTCACCATTTTATTATATGTCTGTTTTTTCAAGCTCCATTGATACTAAATATTACAAATGAAACAACTAATTCGATTTGATTGGGCAATAAAAAGGCTTTTACGGCAAAAAGCAAATTTTGGTATTTTGGAGGGTTTTTTAAGCGAATTACTTAAAGAAGATATTAAAATAGATGAAATTTTAGAAAGTGAAACCAATCAGGATACAAAGAACGATAAATATAATAAAGTTGACCTGTTGGTAAGGAATGTAATGGGCGAATTGATAATCATTGAGATACAAAACAATATGGAATCCGATTACTTACAGCGGATACTCTATGGTGCATCTAAAGTATTAGTTGAAAACATGTATGAAGGCGAACCTTACTCGGAAGTTAAAAATATAATATGCGTAAATATTGTTTTCTTTGACTTAGGGCAAGGAGATGATTATGTATATCATGGTACAACAAAATATGAAGGCTTGCATAAACATGATATATTAAAACTGACGGAGAAACAACAAATTTTATTTAAAACAGATGATATTTCAAAATTATATCCTGAATACTATATTATAAAAGTAGATAAGTTTGATGAGGTAGCCATAGACACATTGGACGAATGGATCTATTTCTTTAAAAAAGAGGAGATAAAAGATAGTTTTAAAGCAAAAGGATTAAAACAAGCAAAGGATACTTTAGCGGTACTAAAATTGAGCGATAAAGAGCGAAAAGAATATAAAGGATACCTGGAACAAAAACGATACGAAGCAAGTATGGTTGTTACGAATCATAAAGCATCAAAAATAGAAGGCATGTTAGAAGGTAGAGAAGAAGGTATTAAAATTGGAGAGGAAAACAAAGAAAAATTTGCAGAAGAAAGGGCAAGACAAACAAAGATTGAAATGGCAATTAAGTGCCTGAAAAGAAGAATGGATTTGATGGATATTATTGAATTAACCGGACTTTCGGAAGATGAGATAATAGAATTGAAGTATTGAAAATATTTTGAAACAAATAGTTGTCATAAATTCAATATTTTATTTTATATGACTATTTTTGTTAACTTACATAGATACTATAAATTAAATAAATGAAACAACTGATTCGGTTTGATTGGGCAATAAAAAGGCTTTTACGGCAAAAAGCAAATTTTGGAAAATTTCAGACAATGACTTATCATATATATAATATATTTCAAAAAAACAAGTAGAAAAATAGAAAATCAAAACTAAAAAGAACTTGTATTTAAATACTGTTACAGCTATACAAGCCTCTTTTTACTCAATTTTGAATATTGAAAATCAAATCACCAAATTCTATAAATCGCAATCGTATCATAGAAAGAAATGAATATATAACTAATTATTTAAAGCCCCTGCATTTACCCATTTTTTTACCTGTGTTATTTGGCATTCAGATAATGTTATACCCGGAGGCATTTGGTGGTAACCACTTTGTTGTGAAATATCACCAATCAATTTACTGTTTATAGCTGCATTTTGTACATTATTATAGCCTATTAAGCTACCCCCGAGTGCTGAAGCTGAATTATGGCAGCCGGTACAATACTTTTGTACCATTGGGGCAATACCTGCTGAGTAGGTTATCACATTAGAGTCGCAAATAGTATTACTACAATCACTACCGCTGTCTACTGCACCGGTTTGTATCCATCTGCGTAACAAGTCTAGTTGTGCGTTATTAAGTCCGGGAGCATCAATAGGCATTGTTTCCACATCCCAAGTATTCATCGCCACAGATTCCCATATTTTGCTTGCTGCAATGTTACCCGGTACAATTCCTTTTTTCATTATATTGCTATAATTATCTAATGTATATCCCCCTTTGTGTGCAGTAACGTTGTGGCAATTACTCTGTGTGCAATTAGATATAAAAATAGGCAAAATATCTCTTTCAAAACATATTGTTGGGTCGCCTTTCCGCAAGTTATCTGGCATTACATAATAAGCATGCGTGCAAGAATTGATAATGACAAATGTCCCCCAAAATAAAAATAATAAACATACAAGCTTTTGTCTTCTATTTCTCATCTATATTCTAATTTTAGTCCATTAATATTACAAAGGTATTTCCATTCTATTTAGTTACATGATAAATTATATTAAATTAACATAGCGTTGGTATATTATAGATTTTAGTGTTGAATGAAAAGCAACATTCATAAATATTTCAAACAAATAAAAAGGATTAGCGTTACACTAATCCTTTTTAAATATAAAATTTTAAGTTATGTAAATTACTCTTTTTCAGGATATAGAATTGCAGTAAAATTATTGTTGCCATTAAAAATAATATTGGCGGCTGCTTTAATGTCGGCAGGAGAAAGTTTTTGTATATAGTTATCGAAATTTATTAAACGGTCTTTCTCTCTACCCCAAAAAATAACATATTGTAATCTGTCTACCCAATATTTGTTTTCTATTAGGTCGGTAACATGTTTTTCATGTAATTGGCTTTTTACTTTGTCTAAATCTTTCGTTTCAGCACCATTTGTTTTTATTTTTTCTATTTCGGCATTTGCAGCTACTATAACTTTATCAACATTTTCGGGTCCGCAAGGCAAATACATTTGAATTCTAAAATACTCATAAGGGTCTTTTTCTACTTGTGCACCTAAACCACCGCCATAAATAGCACCCATTTTTTCACGTATTTCTTCTATAACCTTAATATTCAAAACTTCAACAGCAGCAAGCACTTTAAGTCTAAAATCTTCAGAATAAGGTGTATCTCCAGCAAATAAACCAACAATCATACTCTGTTTTTCTTTGCCTTTATAAAATTTAAATGTGCTATTTCCTTTTATTGGGCGAAGGCTGTTATCTTTAAAAGAAGGTGCTTTATTTGTTTTAGGCAAACTGCCTAAATATTTTGAAATTAATGGTAAGGCAGTTTCAGATTTAATATTACCAACAATAAAAAAGTGGTAACCATCAGCGGTACTAAATTCATTATTATAAATTTGTATAGCTTTATCTAAATTAATTTTATCAAAATCTGTAGTATGTGGTATTTGAATAGCTGTTAATGGATTGTTGTTGTATATTGTTTTTAATAAGGTATCAAAAAAAGCAGTTTGTGGATTTGAAATCATATCCTTATAAATTGTTTTTTGTTTTT
>CAIWXG010000108.1 GCA_903916555.1 uncultured Bacteroidota bacterium | reverse complement strand
GCTTTCTCCTGTAAAAAAGAATTTATAAAAAAAGAATACGACAACTAATATTACCAAAATCCAAATGAGAATATTACCTTCCTTACTCATTAAAAATTCAAAAAATTTTCTGATAGCTTTTATAAAAATATTTTCTTGATATTGCTTAGGAGTTATTCTTCTTTCAATATCATTTTTATAATAAAAATCGTTCGATTTAGTTAATTTCTCCCATTCACTCTGCGTAATATTAGGTTTTGCAGATGCATAACTATGTATTTGCGACATAAGCAATGCAACTGTAATTATAAATAGCAATAAAAAAGATTTAATTTTCATTCTCTTTCAGATTGTGCTGCCTACCAACAATAATAGGGTAAATAATATAAAACCAAGCAATAAAACATGCAGAACCTACTAAAATGGAAATGCTCATCCAAATAGGCATTTCTGTGTGTCGGGTTACAAAACCTTCAAAAAAAGCTGCTATTACTAAAACAGGAATAACACTTATTAATATTTTTATGCTGTTTTTTGTGGCAAACATTAATGATTGTACTCGCTTATACGTTTTAGGAAATAAGATAGCATTACCTAAATTTAATCCTGCACCACCTGCTATTACGATAGCAGAAAGTTCCAGAGTGCCATGTATAAATATAACCAGTATAGATTGCCAACCTAAATTATGATGGAAAAACATATATTCAAAAACACCCATCATTAAGCCATTAAGAAGTAAGAAATATAAAGTGCCAATGCCTAAAAAAATACCGGAAGAAAATAATAACAAAGTAACAGAAATATTATGCCAAGCAATAGAAACAAACATTAAAAACTCATTTTCTTGCTTATAAACACCAAAAGGGTCGCCACTTGCTATGTTCCTTTCTGTCATATCTACATAACCATCCCCTAAAATAGCCCTAACAAAATTCTGGTCGTAAGCGGCAGAGAAAACACCAATTAATACAAAACACAAAAAAAATAGTAGCCCAAAAAGTAATATTCTATGGCTTCTTCTTATTGCTAGTGGTAAATCTGTTTTCCAGAATGTAATTAACCTGTTTTTTTTTTCTTTCTTGTTTCTATATATAGATAAGTATATATTAGCTGCAATACCATTTATATATCTAATTGTATTACTATTAGGATAAAATGTTTTTGCATACGACAAGTCATCTACCAAATAAGTAAATCTTTTGGCAATTTCATCAGGGTTTTCTGTAGGCTCTTGGAAACCTTCCCATCTTTCCAGATTTTGTTTTATAAACTGGCCTTCTCTCATAAATAGTCTATTGTCAAAAGTAATCAGGGAAATTTAAAAATATCAATTATGATAAATTTATTTTTTTATTTTTAGTAATCATTTGTCTATTAAAGCTACAAATCTAATTAATATATAAATAGAAAAGCTTGCAAAAAATAAGGCAGAAATGACAAAATAGATGTTTATTTTTTGAATATGTGCAATTGTAGTATTGTCTGGGTTACTTTTGCTTTATAAATAAACATTGAGTGGATTTTGCAATAGAAATTAAAACATTCTTGCAAATAACACTTTCCTAAGTCGGTTAAATTAATTCTAAAAATAGAGTTAAAAACAATCTATGCAAATTTATATATACGGGTTCTCTTTCTTTTTATGCTTAACTTTACAGTATAATTAAATTACATTTTATGAACAACAATCAAGATCAACGTAACTTCTCTGATTTTACGGTTTTAAACAGTGAAACTATTACCGGTGATAACACCATTGCCAAAAAATTTATGGCAAATGTATTTTTATGGATGTTTATTGCATTGGGTGTTTCTGCATTTTGTGCATATCAGTTTGCCTCAAATCTTACATTATTCAATATGCTTTATGTACAAACCGAACAAGGAATGCACATGACAGGCTTTGGATGGATTGTAACTCTTGCCCCTTTTGCATTTCTATTAATAATGAATTTTGGATTTGCAAGACTATCGCAAGCAGCCATTACCGCTTTGTTTTTAGCCTTTGCATTAGCATTAGGCATAAGCCTTAGTTCCGTCTTACTCATTTATACTGCAAGTTCTGTGGTAGGTTGTTTTGCTGCATCGTCTGCTATGTTTGGGGTTATGGCATTTATGGGTTATACTACAAGTCAAGACCTTACATCTATGGGTAGAATACTTTCTATGGGCCTAATAGGTATAGTTGTAGCAAGCATTATAAATATGTTTTTGCATAATGGCCCTTTAGATTTTATAATAAGCATTATAGGTGTAGTTGTTTTTACAGGTCTTACAGCTTACGATGTGCAAAAACTAAAACGTATAGGTGCCGGGCTTGAATATGAAGGAGTTGGTAAACAAGAAACTGCAAAATTAGCTATAATGGGTGCTATGAGGTTATACCTTGATTTCATCAATTTATTCTTAATGATACTAAGACTTTTTGGCAACAGAAGAAACTAATACATTTTTACAATAATTAAGAAGCCGGAAGTATATTGTTATATACTTCCGGCTTCTTGTTTAAAATTAAAACTAATCAACTCTCAACTACAAGCACTAAAACCTACTGAAATTTTATTTTCAGAAACAAATAGCTGCCAACAATTTGCTATTTTTGCCAAATGCATATCGGGCTATATTTTGGCAGTTTTAATCCTATACATATAGGGCATTTAATTGTTGCCAACCACGTTATTGAATATACTGATATTAATAAAGTTTGGTTTGTAGTTTCGCCACATAATCCGCTAAAAGACTCCCATTCGTTGCTAAATGAATATGACAGACTACATTTAGTAAACTTAGCTATTGAGGGTAATACAAAATTTAGGGGTAGCAATGTAGAGTTTAGCCTGCCAAAACCATCTTATACTATAAATACTCTTACTTATTTAATTGAGAAATTTCCATTAGAAAAGTTCACAGTTGTTATGGGTGCCGACAGTTTCCAAAACATACATAGATGGAAGAATTATGAGCAATTAGTTGATAGTTTCTCTTTTGTAGTATATAAAAGACCCGGCTTTGAAATAAAAGAAACCTATGGTGCTAATATTATTATTTTAGACCCTCCTTTACTCCAAATATCTTCTACTTATATACGAAAACAAATAAAAGAAAAAAAATCTATAAAATATCTTATGCCTGAAGCAGTTGAAAACTATATTATAACAAATAAATATTACACAAAGTAACATTCATTTTTTTTGCCATTCAAAGTATAGATTTATTTTAATTATTCTTTCATTATTTTACATACTCTTAATTGTTGTGCTAATATATAAACATGTACCTTTGCATTATTCTTTAAACTATTTTAAAAAGTAGTATTATAATTATTCTAAAAATTAATTTTTATGGAAAAAGCAGGTAAATCTATTACAACATTTTTATTTGGTGCGGCAGTAGGTATTGCTGTGGGTTATGTATTAGCTACAGACAAAGAGACACGCAAACAAGATATTGATAAAATAAAAAAGAACTTAGGCACACTAAAAGAAAAATTCGCAAAAAAAAATCAGTCTATGGCTACTGATATGGATGAAGAAATTTATCATTCTTAAACTAAAATTATGGGCATATTTGGTCAAATAAAGGAGAAAATATTGGGTTATATTGATGTACAATTGAAATTAATAAAATTAAATTTCATAGCTAAAACTTCAAATGTACTTAGTTATATTATTTTCATGTCAATATGCCTTTTTATAGGTTTTTGTATATTAATATTTACAGGCATGGGGCTGGCAGAAGTATTTATAGATGCAGGCTTAGCTCGTTTCCTTGCCTATTTTTCGGTATTAGGAGTATATCTGTTAATTCTGTTTCTATTTTTAGCCTTCAGAAAGCGAATTATTTCATTTTTTGCTAATGGTTTTATTAAAGCAATGACAGAAGATGACAATAAAGGTTAATACTATTTATTACATTATGCTTAAATTCCATCAAAATGAAATTATATGTTAAGCATCTTAAAAATATTAAGGAACTTGAAAATGAAAGGCAAATATTAATAAATACAAAACAAGAAATTCTTAATGGAGATACTCTAATTTACGGGAGTATTTTACCGATATTAAGAACAATAGAAGCCAAAAGAAAGAAACGTAAGGAAAAATTAATACTATCTAAGCAAAATACAAATTTGGTTTCTGTTGCCACTATAACTACAATAAAACAAAAAAAGGATACCCAAAAGCGTTCAGGAATAATAATTAAAAATAAAGCAAAACACTTATTTCAGTCAATAGCAAAAGAAATAATTGGAGGCTATTTAAAATGGAAAGCTATTGAATTAAGTATTTTACTAACTCGTAACTATTTCCTGATTCATAACAAAAAAGGTAGGAAGACAACAAAATAAAAGCTATCAATAGTTATAACAATATAGAGCTATAATGAATAAGCATTTGGATTGGTTGTTTTAGATTTAGTAATACAGACGTAGTAATCTTAGAAGAGGAGGTATTACGACAGATTTGGTGTTAAAAATATCAGTACCGCTCAACAAACAATAGCATTACATATTACTATCATAAATTGCAAACACCAAACGGCTATTTATCCTCTATAACAAACAAAATAATTCTAAGAGCAAAACCCGGATTAATATAAATATAAAACATAGCAAGTAGTTATTATACTTGTTTATTTGCTTTTTCCAATTTATCAATACGTTGTACCAAAGCATCTAAATTACGAAAATGTATATATGCTTTCCTATATTTACTTGCTTCAAAAGCAGGTGAACCCATATATACTTCTCCTTTTTTTGTTATGTTTTTAGAAATACCAGATTGGGCACTTATTATTGTATTGTCTGCAATATGCAAATGACCTACAATGCCTACTTGCCCGCTAAACATACAGTTTTTACCAATTTTAGTAGAACCTGCTATTACATTACAAGCAGCAAGATAGCTATTTTCGCCTACCTCTACATTATGAGCAATATGTATAAGATTATCAAATTTAACGCCTTTTCTAAGAATTGTAGAACCTAAAGTAGCACGGTCTATAGCACAATTAGCACCTATTTCAACATCATCTTCAATTACTACATTCCCTATTTGAGGTATTTTTTTATTACCTTCATTTTCGGGAGCAAACCTAAAACCATCGCTACCAATTACTGTTCCGGAGTGAATAATGCAGTTCTTGCCAATAATAGAATCCGAATATATTTTAACACCTGCAAAAATGGTTGTATTATCATCTATAATTACATTTTCGCCAATAAAAACCTGAGGATAAACTTTTACATTATTACCAATTTTTGCTCCATCGCTTATTACCGCAAATTCACCTACATATATATTATTACCAACTGTTGCGTTTTCTGAGATATAAGCGTGTTTTGAAACACCTGTTTTATTAAGTTTTACTTGGTTATACATTTCAAGTAATTTAGCAAAAGCACCACCCGGATTATCAACTCTAATTAATGTTGTAGATACCGGTCCTGTTAATTCAAATTTTTTATCTATAATTACTAATGATGCATTTGTTGTGTATAAGTATTGTGTATATAAAGGATTAGCAAGAAAAGAAATTGAACCCGGAACACCCTCTTCTATTTTAGATAGCTTTGATATTTTAATTTGTGGGTTACCTTCAATTGTACCTTTTAATAAATCAGCTATTTGCTGTGCAGAAAACTCCATTTTTTATTTTTAGTGTGTTTAGCCTACAAGATATAAAAATATATTGAATTGAGAAGACTTTTGAAAATTTTGAATTTATTTTTTAACTTAAAAATATGCTGTATTTGTTTATTTTGTATTTTATATCTCATTAACTACGTATTATTATTTGTATTTTTTTAATTACCATGCGAAGTTAGAATTTTTTTTGTATAATATATGCTAAGAAGACTAATTTAGGTTGCAAAGAAAATTAGGACTTAGTTGAGATTATTGCAATAATATTCTTATTTTGCAAAAAATATCAAATAAATGAACTTATTTATCAAAAGTTATCGCAAAATTATTTTCAGCTTTATTTTATTAATAGCTATTTCTATTGCTTCAATAGCACAAGATTTAAAATCAAAAATACCAACTGACCCCAATATTGTAACCGGAAAACTTGAAAATGGCTTGACTTACTACATTAGGCAGAATCACAAACCGGCAAATAAAGTGGAGTTACGCATTGCTGTTAAAGCAGGTTCTATATTAGAAAATGATGACCAACAAGGATTGGCACACTTTATGGAACACATGAACTTTAATGGAACAAAGAATTTTGAAAAAAATGATTTGGTAAGCTATTTGCAATCCATAGGTGTTCAATTTGGTGCAGACTTAAATGCATACACCGGTTTTGACGAAACAGTATATATTTTACCAATACCTACTGATAAGAAAGATAATTTAGAAAAAGGTTTTCAAATTATTGAAGATTGGGCACATAACGCACTACTTACCGAAAAAGATATTGATGAAGAAAGAGGTGTAGTGCTTGAAGAAAGCAGATTAGGCAAAGGTGCTGATGACAGAATGATGAAAAAATATTTTCCTCAAATGATGGAAGGCTCTCTTTATGGTAAACGCTTACCGATTGGTAAAGACGACATAATTAAAAATTCAAAGTATGATAAAGTGCGTGGTTTTTATCATGATTGGTACAGACCCGATTTGCAAGCAGTAATAATTGTAGGAGATATAGAAATAGAAACTGCAAAAAAAATGCTTAACGACCATTTCGGAAAGCTTAAAAACCCAAGTAATGAACGCGAACGTAAATATGTTAGTATTACTCCGTCTAAAGCCCCAAGAGCAATGGTAGTTACAGACAAAGAAGCAACAAACTATATTTTACAATTAGCGTTTCCATACAATAAAAAGCATGAAACCATTACAATAAATGATTATAGAAATGATATAAAGAAGAATTTAGCTTTAGGTATCATTAATCATAGATTAAGAGATTTATCGCAAGGTAATAATCCTCCATTCCCATTTGCAGGTGTTGGTTTTGACGATATGATACATGGATATGAAAGCTTTATGGTTTATTCAGGTTTTGGAAGCGATGGTGTAGATAAAGCTTTGAATGCTATAATAGCAGAATTGTTGAAAATTAAAAAATTTGGAATAAGCGAAGGTGAATTGACATTAGTTAAAAATGAAATTATGAGCAATGTTGAAAAAGCTTATAATGAAAGAAATACAACTGACAGCAAAGACTATGTTGAAGAGTATCTTAGAAATTTCCTTTCAAAAGAAACAATACCGGGTATTACAAATGAATATGCTTATAACAAATCTCTTTTACCCGATATAAAACTTACTGAAGTAAATGCTTTAGTTAAAGAATGGCTCGCATATCAAAATACGTTTACCTTAATAACCGGCCCTGATAAAAAAGAAGTAAAATTACCTAATGATAAAGAATTACTTGTTTTAACAGCAAAAGCATTTAAACAAGAAATAAAACAAAACGAAGAAAAAGTAGTATCAAATATATTAATGAAAAGCATTCCTTCCGGAGGTAGTATTGTAGCCCAGCAAAAAGAGGATGGACTTGATGCTACTACTTATATTTTGAGTAATGGTATAAAAGTTACAATAAAATCTACTGATTTTAAAAGTGATGAAATTGTACTTACAGGTATTAAAAAGGGTGGTAAAAATAATTACAATATTGAAGATAAGTATAATGCACATTTTGCAACAGACCTTGTTAAGGCTATGGGCGTAGGCGATTTTACACCAAATGACTTAGAAAAAGCAATTGCCGGACGCAAAATAAGTGTTAGTACCAATATGGAAAACATTAGTAATACGGTATCAGCAAGTAGCACAGTAAAAGATTTTGAAGCAATGTTACAATTATTAAATTTAAACCTAACTGCTGTAAGAAAAGATAAAGAATTATTTG
>CAIWXG010000107.1 GCA_903916555.1 uncultured Bacteroidota bacterium | reverse complement strand
GGTGCAGTAGCCTTAATAGGAATTCTATTTATAGTAATTGGCAAAGATATTTTACCCAAAACAAATAACGGACAATATCAATTAAAACTCCGCCTACCCGATGGTACAAGATTAGAACGTTGCGAAACAATGGTATTAGATATAATTGAAATAATAGACAGTATTACAAATCACCATATTACAATCAGTTCTGCTTATGCGGGTATGATACCGGGTAATAATGCCACAGCTAATCTATTTGTATTTAATGCCGGCACACATGAAGCAACTTTACAAATTCAGTTAGACAAAGATTTCAATATGGATAAAGATACTTTTCAAGAATTATTCAGAAAAACAATGACATCAAAAATGTCTTTGGTCCGTATTTCTTTTGAACCCATTGAGCTTACTGAAAAAATAATGAGCCAAGGAGCATCCAATCCTATAGAAGTACAGGTAGCAGGTAAAGACCTGAAACAAAATGAAGACTATGCCAATAGAATTTCGAAAAAACTTAGAAAAGTAAGCTTTTTTAGAGATGTACAAATACAACAACCCTTAAAATGCCCTACAATACGCATAGAATTAGATAGATATAAGATAGCCCAAATGGGCTTAAAATTACTAAATGTATCTCGCTCGCTAACTGCATTTACTTCTTCAAGTCGTTTTACAGAAAAAAATCTATGGTTAGACCCTAAAACCGCCTATTCGTTTCAGGTGCAAGCACAAATACCCGAATACCTAATGAATACTATTGAAGAATTAAAAGAAATGCCTATTGACCCCAACCATTCAGCACTTACATTACAAAGTATAGCTACTGTTTATATTGATACAACTGCTGGTGAAATTGACAGAAGCGGCCCAAGAAGAATAATTACCATAGGTGCTAATTTAAATAATAAGGACCTGCAAAGTGGTACTGAAGAAGTAAATAAAGCAATAAAATCGTTAGGCGAATTACCCAAGGGACTCGTAATTAATGTGCAAGGAATGTCTAATTTATTAACTCAAACTTTAGATAGCTTACAGAATGGATTATTATTTGCCATATTAGTTATTTTCCTTTTGTTGGCAGCAAATTTTCAGTCTTTTAATGTTTCACTTGCAATAATGAGTGCAATACCTGCCGTTTTATTAGGTGCTTTAACTTTTTTATTGCTGTCGGGTGCTACTCTTAATCTGCAATCTTATATGGGTATCATTATGTCAACAGGGGTATCTGTTGCAAATGCTATTCTGATTGCTACAAATGCAGAAAAATTACGCGTTGAATATAAAAACGATATACAGAAGGCTATAATCGTTGGTGCTTCGGTAAGATTAAGACCTATTCTTATGACAAGTATGGCTATGATTGCCGGCATGATACCAATGGCAAGTGGTTTAGGCGAATCGGGAGACCAAACAGCCCCATTAGGTCGTGCCGTTATTGGCGGTTTAGTTGCTTCTACCTTTGCTGCACTTTATATAGTACCTCAATGTTATGCTTGGTTACAACAAAAAGCCTCTTTAAAATCACCCTCTTTATTACCCGAAAATTTTAAATCAAACTAAAATGAAAAAAATATCAAAATATATTACGCTTATTATAACTGCTTTTCAGATAAGTTCTTGTAATAACCAAGATAAAGAAGTAAAAAACACAGATCTCGAAAAAAAATACAAACTAATGTTTATCGAGAAAAGACAGATTAATGGGAAACTGTGTTTGCCGGGCGTGCTACAACCTTTCCAATTTGTACAGATTTATCCGCGTATAAGCGCTTATGTTAAAACAGTAACTGTTGACAGGGGTAGCATTGTAAAAAAAGGAACTGTATTAATGACTCTTGAAGCACCTGAAATTGAACAAAATGAGGCTTCTGCAAAATTAAAGTACGCACAAGCCTACTCCATTTATCTTACAAGCCAGGATAAATATAAACGCTTATTTGAAACGAGTGCAACTCCCGGTACAATCTCTCCTTACGACCTTGAAGTTGCAATAGATAGAATGAAGGGAGATAGTGCAACCGCACAAGCAGAATTAGCAAATTATCATGCCATGGAAACAATGAAAAACTACTTAACAATTGTTGCACCGTTCGCTGGTGTAATAACCGAACGTAACGTACATCCGGGTACACTCGTGGGTCCCGGAATACAAAATACAAAGGCAGTACTTTCTCTGCAAGAAATTACTAAATTAAGACTGATAGCAGAAGTACCTGAACAGTATGCAACACAAATAGATAAAAGCTTACCTATAAACTATAAAATAAATGCGATTCCGGGTACTAATTTTGAAGGACATATATCCAGAACATCAAATAGTTTAAGTACTACTTTTCGTGCCGAAACTATTGAAATTGATGTTGATAATACAAACAATCAATTTAAAGCGGGTATGTATGCCGAAATTTCAGTACCTACAATTGGTAATCTAAATACGTTTGTTGTACCTAAATCTGCTATAATTACAAACACTGAAAAAAAATATATTATTACCTATAACAATAATAAAACAAAATGGATTGAGGTATCCGAAGGAAATCAAAAAAATGATTCTTGCGAAATATTCGGTAATTTACAATTAGGAGATAAATTAATTATAAATGCCAATTACCAAATAAAAGATAATCAAGAAATTAAAGTTGAATAATTAACTGTTATGTTTATTTTGACAAAGCAATGCTATAATTGTATTTCTAAACCAAAATCTGAATACTTTTATATCGTATCAAGACTTAAACTATTTTAAGTACCCGGTGTCTAAAACTTATTATCTTAATTTAAAACATGAATAATAAAATATTTATTATCTGTAGTTTCTTATTATTCTCAATTTCAAGCTTTGCCCAACCTTATATTATAACAGGTAATGTTAAAGATGCCAATGATACATCGGCCTTGTCGGGGGTAAATGTTATCTTATCTTCAAATACAGACAGTACTAATAAAACAGGTATTATTACCGACTTAAACGGAAACTTTAGCCTTCAATGCAACATTGCAGGTAGATACAAACTGAAATTTATTTATTTAGGGTATAAAAATGTTATAAAGAGAATAAACGTAACAAATAACCTTACAATTGGTACTATATCTATGCATACGGAAGCTACTGAATTAAAAGGTGCTACCGTTGCCGGTAAACAAATTAGAGCTGAACAAAATGGCGACACAACTCAGTTTCATGCTGATGCTTATAAAACCCACCCTGATGCTACTGCCGAAGATTTAGTTACCAAAATGCCCGGTATCACATCAGACAATACCGGTGTAAAAGTAAACGGGGAAGCAGTACAACAAGTTTATGTAGATGGTAAACCTTTTTATGGCAACGACCCTACCCTATCTTTAAAAAACTTACCCGCAGAAGTAATAGATAAAATTCAGGTATTTGATAAATTAAGCGACCAAGCAACTTTTACCGGATTTGATGATGGCAATAGTCAAAAAACCATGAATATAATTACTAAAAGCAATAAAGGAGAAGGCGTTTTTGGTAAAGTTTATAGTGGCTATGGTACAGATGATAGATATTTAGCCGGTGGTAATCTCAATATTTTTCATGGCGACCAACGAATTTCAATACTGGAATTGTCTAATAACATCAATCAACAAAACTTTGGCAGCCAAGATTTGTTAGGTGTAATGAGTGGCGGCAGTAATGGAAACCGTGGCGGTGGTGGCGGTATAGGAGGTGGAAATTCCCCCGGTGGTGGCGGTGGTAGTAGCAATAATTTCCAAGTAGGGTCGCAACCAGGCAATACTATTACTAATTCTGTTGGTTTAAATTACAGTGATGTATGGTTTAAAAAGATAAAATTTACAGGTAGTTATTTTTATAATTCAACTGATAATATCAATAATTCTTTACTTACCAGAAACTATTTCACCAAAAATGACAGCACTAACATTTATAATGAAAATGATAATTCGGAAACAAAAAATGCTAACCACCGCATTAATATGCGTTTAGAATATACCGTTGATTCTTATAATACTATTATTTTTACTCCAAGTATTAATTTTCAAGAAAATACAAATAGTGCTGCCACATTAGCTAAAGATAGTTTAGGACTATTCTTAGCGAGCAAAACCAATAACAATAGTAGCGTTAGCACTACGGGTTATAGTTCTAGTAACAACTTACTATTACAACATAAATTCAAAAAGCCTAAAAGAACTGTTTCTATTAATTTTGCTAATTCATTTAATGAAAAATCGGGTAATGGTGATTATTTTTCATTAAATAATTTCTACACTCGCGGAGACTCTACAAAGTACAACCAAAATAATATTATTAGTAATAATGGCTATACATTAGGAACCACAATTGCCTATACCGAACCTATAGGTAAAAAAGGACAATTAATGCTTAATTACAGCCCATCTTACACCAAAAACAGTGCAGATAATACTACCTATAATTATTCTGATACTACTTTAAAATATACCGATGTAGATACTTTTTTATCTAATAAATATAACAATACTTATACTACACAGAAAGGTGGCGTAAATTATAGAATTGGAGATAAAAAATTCAATCTCATGTTTGG
>CAIWXG010000106.1 GCA_903916555.1 uncultured Bacteroidota bacterium | reverse complement strand
TGTGTGAAAATATTAATTAAAAGTTAGTTTAAAAAGTGAAAAATTATTTTTGTGCCTGATTATGATAGAAACTTCATAAATTCTTAACATTGAGGTAATATTGAATGTAGTTCTTTGTATGTCAATAGATAATAAATGAATAAAAATTTATACAATATTTTAAAGGCAGCATTTATTTTGCCATTTTTAATGTTTTTAGGAGTCCAGAATGGGTATTGCCAACTTACAGTTACATCGGGAGTTAGTGCGGCTACACTTGCAAGTACATTAGCAGGGGCAGGTGTAACAATTTTATCGCCAACACTTACATGTCCAACAGTTGCGGAAGGAACTTTTACAGCAACCGGTACACCACTTTCTATGAGTAGTGGGATAATTTTAACAAATGGACATGCATCTGCATGTGCCGGACCGGAAGGAGCGTTAGTAAGTTTTAATGATGGAGCACCCGGAGACCCTGCATTGGCACCATTTTTACCTGCAGGTACTACAATTGTAGATGCTTGTTATCTTGAATTTGATATTGTACCAAAAAGTGATACACTAAGTTTTAATTACCAATTTGGCTCCGAAGAATATAGAAATGCAGTATGTAGTATATATACCGATGTTTTTGCATTCTTTATTTCAGGACCGGGTATAGTTGGTACTGTAAATATGGCAACAGTACCCGGTACAACAATTCCCGTTGAAATTAATAGTGTAAATAACGGTGGCTTAGGAACGGTTGGTGGTGCTGCACATGTGCATTGTACCAGTTTAGGGGCAGGTTCTCCTTTTACAATGTATTACATTGATAATACAGGTGGTTCTTTCATGTCTTACCGTGGTTATACCACGAAATTTACCGCATCACATGTAGTTACACCATGCGATACTTATCATTTAAAGTTATCTATTGTTGATGCCGGAAATGCTCTTTATGATTCAGGCGTATTTTTAGAAGGTGGTAGTTTAAAATCCGGTTCTTTTCACTTCGACCATTTTGATTCTGTTGGTACAACAATTGAAGGTATTCCACACAGTATTGTTAAAGGCTGCAATTCTGCTACCGTAGAAGTTCTATCTACTACAGTTTTAACTACTGCAGAAACATTGCATTTTAGTTTTGGTGGTTCTGCAGTTCAAGGTACAGACTTTACCGCACCGGACAGTACCATTATGCCTGCCGGCGATACAAGTATTACGTTTAATGTTTCCGGTATCCCAACAACAATTGGTGGTACAAAAACATTGACAATCTATTTAAGTGGTGCTTGTGGTATTATTGATAGTGTTAACTTAAATATTTTAGATACTCCGACAGCAATGATATTAACCCCTGATACGTCCATATGTGGCACATCGGTATTAATAAGAACAACGGGAACGGCAGGACTAACGTATGCGTGGACGCCACCAACAGGGCTAAGCAGTACCACAGTACCATCGCCAACGGCTACACCGGCATCAACTACTACCTATACCATGACGGCAACGCTGCCCGGTTCGGGCTGCCCGCCGATAGTAAGAAGCATAACCATAAGTGTAGGTAGTGTAGGGGTAACGATGTTAACACCCGATACCACTATTTGTGCCATAGGCGATTCGGTACATTTACGCGTTGGGGGTTTAAGTACCTTAGTTTATTCTTGGTCGCCAACTTTAGGCTTGTCTAACCCAAGTATTCAAAACCCTACAGCTACACCTTCAGTAACCACTACTTATACCGTAACAGCATCAGCTCCGGGTACAGGTTGCGGTTCTGCAACGGCACATGTAACCATAACAGTTGTAAATCCTATGGATTCGTTGCTTACGCATGATACAACCATATGCAGTGGAGAGTCGTTTACGATAAGGGATATGGGGACAACCGGCATGACGTATAGCTGGACACCATCCACAGGACTAAGCAGTACAACGATACCGAATCCGGTAGCAAGCCCATTGGTAACTACCGATTATATATTAACAGCAACCTTGGCAGGTTGCCCTGCAATAGTAAGAAGCGTATTGGTAACCGTAAACAATACGGTGATAAGTATGATTACCCCCGATACAACAGTTTGTTTAATGGGCACACCTGTAAACATGCGTGTAGCAGGCAGCAATACACTTAATTACAGTTGGTCTCCAACAATAGGGTTAAGTAATCCATATATACAAAATCCCGTTGCTACGCCGTCAGTTACTACAACTTATACTGTAACAGCAACAGCAGCAGGTGGTTTATGCCCTGCAAGAGCAGTTGTAACCATAACAGTACTAAACATTACGCCAATAGGAATGTTAACTCCCGATACAACAATTTGTTTAGGCGATTCATTAATGCTAAGAGTAATAGACAGCAGTGCAGGCTTAACTTATTCTTGGACACCAACAAGCGGATTAAATACGCCAAGCACACAAGACCCAATAGCTACACCAACCATAACAACTACTTATACCGTAAATGCAGCAGGTCCCGGTGGAGCATGTGCATCCAATGCAGCCGTAACAGTAACGGTAAATCAGGTATGGATAGGCATGATAAGCCCGGATACTTCGATATGTGTGGGAGATAAAGCCCATATATTTGTAAACGGAGACCCGAGTTATATTTATAATTGGCTACCACCAACAGGATTAAGTGATTCGGCAACAATGGACCCGATAGCAAGTCCGGCATCAACAACCATTTATACAGTAATGGCAACGAACCCTGTAAACGGCTGTATAGCAGAGGCAACTATAAAAATAGGAGTAGGAAAACCCTTATTAGCATGGATAATAAATCCTACTTTAACGTATTGCCAAAACATGCCTGCCGACAGTTTATCTAAAGATGTCTATTTATATGGTACAAACTTGTTGTGGTATTCTGTTTACAAAGACACGATAGGCACTCCTATATCACCCATACCAACCACAAGCAATGTAGGAACGTATTATTATTATGTATCTCAATTAGACGGTAACTGTAATAGTGGAAAGGGTACAATAACAGTAGATGTAATAATGTGCTGCGATGGTCCTATATTTATACCAACGTCCTTTACTCCTAATAAAGACGGGTTGAATGATTTCTTCCGTATAATACGCCCACCACATTTGGCAATTAATGAGTTTAAGATTTTTAATCGTTGGGGTCAATTGGTTTTCAGTGGCGATAATACGAATGAAAAGTGGGATGGAACTTTTGAGGGTCAGGAAGCACCAATGGATGTCTATTTTTATACGGTAACCTTGTCATGTGCCGATGGCGGTAATGAAATAAGGAAAACCGGAGATGTAACAATAATAAGGTAGAAATTTAGGAAAGAGAATTAAATAAAAGAAGGTTATTATCGTTTAGGATAATAACCTTCTTTTATTTAAACTAATTGTTCGGTAATAAGTCATAAAAAGTAGTTTGCTGAAAACAAAAAGAATGTTTCATTAATGAGAAAGAAAGTTTTTATATATTTACTAATGATTAATGCGTTATTTGTCTTTTTATCTTGTAAAAGCTATAGAAGTATAAGCACAAAAAAATTACCGGGAAATTGGCAGATAGAACCTATTGTAATAGATGGTAATAATAAAGATTGGCCTTCTCCTTATCCCGAATATGATGGTAAAGCAATGTTGGGCTATACAGTAAGCAATGATAAAGATAACTTATATATTACAGTTGAAACAGGAGACCTTGCTACACAGTTAAAAATTTTAGTAAATGGGCTTACTGTTTGGATTGATAAAACGGGAGCAAAACAGGAATTTATGGCAATAAATTATCCTATACCCATTGATACCAAAGCTGAAAGTGATAAACTGAATAAAGAAAAGACATCTTTAGCAGTTCATAATGAAAATAGTAGAAACAGAGAACAAAAGAGGAGACTAGCTCTTGAAGATAAGATTAGGGAAACTTTAAATGAAGCAAAAGAGTATTCTTTGCAAGGATTTAAGGCATGCAATATGCAGTTCCCGATAATGGAAACCGATTCTTGCGGAATAAAAGTTAGAATAGCCATAGATACGGATAATGAAATGGTTTGGGAGGCAGTAATACCATTTAAAACGTTTTATATAAAACATGAAATTGATAAAAGAGATAAAGGTAAACCATTAAGTGTATGTTTTGAAACAACCGAAATGAAAAGACCACCGGAAAACAGTAATGTACATCAGAATAGAAATGGTGGTGGCTTTAGACCTAGTGTGGGTATGGGTGGTATGGGCATGAGAGGTGGTATGGGTGGTGGAAATAGAGGGGCATCAACAAATCCGGTAAATAATATTATGGAATCTGCATATAAAAGTACCAAGACTTGGAAGAAATTTGGAATTGCCTATCCAAATTGAACTGTTGATTTTGTATTATAAGAAATATCCTACCTTAAAGATAGTATGAAGCGGTTTGCATTGATTACCTTTGTAAACTCTATGACACAAGAACAACTGAAAGAAATGCGAGAGCGGGTTCAGCACCTATATCGGTTTCTTAAAATTGAAGACAGAAAAGCTAAATTAGAAAGAGATAAACAAATGACCCTTTCCCAAGGTTTTTGGGATGATAATGTACGAGCAACAGCTATTTTAAAAGAAATTAAGATTGATTCTTTTTGGATTAACTATTTTGAAAAAGTAACTATATCGGTAGAAGACTTTGCGGTATTATTTGATTTTTGGAAGGAAGGGGAAGCAAGCGAAGAGGAGGTAAAGGAAATTTGGCAAAAAACAATAAAGGAGCTTGATGAACTGGAATTTAAATCAACTTTAAATAAACCTGAGGACGAATTGCCATGTGTAATGGTAATTAATAGTGGTGCAGGTGGCACTGAAAGCCAAGATTGGGCAGAAATGCTATTAAGAATGTATAGAATGTATGGCGATAAACAAGATTTTAAAGTTAGTGAGATTGATGTACAATATGGCGATGGTGCAGGTATAAAACAAGCCACACTAGAGTTTGATGGTCCGTTTGCTTATGGTTTACTAAAGGCGGAAAGTGGTGTACACAGATTAGTACGTATTTCTCCGTTTGATTCCAATGCACGCAGGCATACTTCTTTTGCTTCTGTTTTTGTTTATCCTTTAATTGATGATACTATTGATATACAAGTGAGTCCGGCAGATATTGAATGGGCATTTTATCGTTCAGGAGGTTCGGGCGGACAGAATGTAAATAAAGTTGAAACTGCCGTTAGAATAAAACACATTCCATCTGGAATTATAGTAGAATGTCAGCAAGCAAGAACACAAGGTGAGAATAGAGAAAAAGCTATGACGATGTTGAAAAGTCGTTTATATGAAGAAGAGATGAGGAAAAGGCAAGAAGTTTTAAATGCTACTAACTCAACAAAGAAAAAGATAGAGTGGGGCTCACAAATACGGTCTTATGTTTTTCACCCGTATAAAATGATTAAAGACCATAGAACAGATTTTGAAGTAGGAAATGTGCAACCTGTAATGGATGGTGAATTAGATGATTTTATTAAAGCTTATCTTATGCAAGCTGAAAATAATGAGTAGAAATAAATATTAAAAATGTTTTTTTGCATAAAATAGCAATAAAACGTTTTTGAAAAAAAATATTGCTTTATTGATGAAAAACAAATAAAATCTTTTATTTAAAAATTATTGCTATTTTGCATTGATTTTTAAGTTAATACTAAGTACATGAAATATACATACATTGTTTTTGTTTTGTTTGTTTTTATTGCATCTTGCAAAATGCCTGTTTTTGAAAAGGCTGCACCGATAAAACCATATCTTACCTTAAAGGACGGGAAAAGATTGATTTCGAACAATATACACAAACAATTAATTAATGAAAAAGATACGTATATTATGTTTGATAGTAGTGCATACAGACCGGAGCATATAAGGTCATTCAGCGATGGTGTAAATACCTTTGCTATTTATAAAGAAAACCAAATAGTAAAAAAAATGGTTGACGGTAAAATAAATATTTATACGAGTAATTTATCAAAGAAAACGGAAGTAAAACCATTATATCAATTTAATTATTTTTTAGAAAAAGATACATCGCATATAATTGAAGAAATAAATTACAATAATTTAAAAAATATAATTCCACCAAACGCAGCTGCAAGTTCGTATTTAAAGAAGTATAACAATCAAAAGAAACTAATAAATGCTGCAAGAATAGTTAGTGTTACATCTATTTTGTTTGGAGGATATAAATTTATAACTCCAAAAAGCGGTGCCCAAATTGATAATAATACCGGCTTAGTTATTGGTGCATGTGGAGTTGGAATGATATTTACATTATCGGGTATTAAAGAAGGAAATAGGAATAAGCTCTTTAAAGCTATAAAAGAATTTAATAAGTAGTTCTATTCATTGTTAACTGAGGCATTGTGTATAAAGATTTATATTTTATATAACAGCCCTATTTATTTTTATTTGTAAAAATTCAGTAAGTTTGCACCATGCGTACAGGTAAAGACCTTATTATGGCTACGAAGCCATTTGCCAAAGAGATAAGATGGAAAAGTTGGTATGTTACTCTATCAACTTTTTTAATGTTAGTGTTATGTATAGTAGGCACCTTCCCTAATTATGGACATTATTATGAGCCGAATATTATGTTAAGAATAGTATTCAGTATTTTTACAGCATTATTGCTTTCTCGTTTTTTTATTATTTATCACGATTATCAACATCATACAATTTTAAGAAAATCTTTTATTGCCAGCATTATATTTACAATGTTTGGTTTCTATATGATAACGCCGCCAAGTATTTGGAAGCGTTCGCATGACCATCACCATAATCATAATGCAAAACTATTTAGTGCAAGTATTGGTTCGTTTCCTATTATGACGAAACAAAAATTTTTAGATGCATCAAATAAAGAACGTATGATTTATTTGGCTATTAGAAACCCAATAAATATGTTCTTTGCTTATTTCACCACTTTTATGTTTGGTATGTGCATACAATCTTTTATGAGTAGTCCAAGACGTCATTGGGATTCTTTGCTTACATTAATAATTCATTATTCTGCTGCCGTATTTTTATTTGTTTACTTCGGTTGGGATACTTGGTTTCTTACCTTCTTTTTGCCTTTTTTCCTTTCTCACATGTTAGGCTCTTATTTATTTTATGCCCAACATAATTTTCCGGGCGTTATTTATAAGAAAAATGCAGATTGGAATTATACAGATGCAGCAATTGAATCTTCAAGCTATATGAAAATGAATCCTATAATGCAATGGTTTACAGCAAATATCGGTTTGCATCATATACATCATCTTAATTCAAAAATTCCTTTTTATCGTTTGCCTGAAACAATGGCAGCTATACCGGAATTACAAAAAGCAATTGTAACATCCCTTAAACCTAAAGATATTGTTGCTTGCCTAAAACTAAAAGTATGGGACCAAGAGCAAAACAAAATGATTGGATTTACTGAAATGGGTTACTCACGAAAAATGAGAACCATTGTAGCAAGATAGATAATTATATTGTATAATAATCCCTAAATGAACATACTAACTTTCATTTAGGGGTTTTTTGTTATATGGATTTTTGTGGTAAATACGGAGAGTAATAATAATGGAACAATTTGCTATTTTGGGCATTTAATTTAGATTCAATATTTTTTTTCAAAAATGTTAAAATCTATCTATAAGTTCAATAAAATTCTATTATCATTCAACAATTGAATATTGGCACATTTTTTGAATTATATTTACAAAATAATTTAAACAGTATGAAAAAAATCATCACAACACTTGCCATTGCTCTTAGCTTTGCCGCTACAGCTAATGCACAATACGAAACCTTTATTAAGGTGGGTCAACAAGCACCGGAACTTGCTTATCCAAATCCAAAAGGTGAGAAATTAAAATTGTCTGAAATAAATAAAGGTACTTATGTACTGCTTGATTTTTGGGCTTCTTGGTGCGGACCATGCAGAATGTCTAACCCTGGTTTAGTAAGATTATACAAAACGTATTCTGCTAAGAAATTTAAAAATGCAAAAAAAGGCTTTACAGTTGTTAGCTTTTCTTTAGATATGAGAAAAGAAAACTGGGTAGCAGCTATTGCTAAAGATAATTTAACTTGGCCATACCACATGAGCGATTTAAACCCAAGACAGTGGGGTTCTGAAGTAACTCAAATTTATGGCATACAATCTATACCGCAAGCTATGCTTATTGGTCCTGACGGTAAAATAATAGGTTTGTACCAACGTGCAGAAGAAGCTGAAAGCGAAATTAAAAAATATGAGCTTTAATTAATAAAAGTACAATAAAATAAACACAGAGGTATTATAGATATTGCTATGACACCTCTGTGTTGATAAAATTTTTTATTTGTTTGTTCAAATTTATAACCATACCTTTGCAAACTCTATAACGCATGGCAAAATCCATGCACTAAAAAAAAGAAAATGAAAAAAGGCTTACATCCGGAATCTTATCGTATAGTGGTATTTAAAGATACATCAAACGAAAGTATGTTTTTAACACGTTCTGCTGCTCCGTCTAAAGAAAAAATAATGTGGGAAGACGGTAATGAATATCCAGTAATAAAAGTGGAGATTTCCAATACTTCACATCCATTTTATACAGGTAAGTCTATGTTTGTGGATACAGCAGGTCGTATTGAAAAATTCAGAAAACGTTACGAAAAGAAAGCATAATCATATTTGCTATTTAATAAAAACATCTAAAAAAATCCACACAAACAGTGTGGGTTTTTTGTTTCATTTAAATGCAGTCAAAATAAGAAGAATTATTAATTTTGCTTTTTATTATAGCCATGAAATATATACTTTTTGATGATGACAGTAGGCTCAATCTATTGCCTTTTACACATACACGACCAATAGCAGATATAAGATGCGGCATATTTACGATGCGAGAGCGATGGGAGACGCTTTTTAACACTAAAACAGGAACTTTAACGGAACCCCATTTGCAAAAAGTATTCCCATTAATTACTGAATCAACACCTATTATTGAAAATGAGCCTTTTCTATTAGTAAATGGTTCTGTTTTTGGAAATAAGGATTTAGCAGCAGCTATTAATAATTTAGAAGCAGGTGAGCAATTAGTATATGGAAATACGCTTATTGCTGCCAAATGTGCTAATGGAATTATTGAATTAAGAGACTTCAAGGATGAAATTGCCGGTTACAAAACGATTGAATACAGTAATTATATATACCTTTTAAGAAATATTTGGGACATATTTTCTTTTAATGACCGTGCTATTAGAGAAGATTTTATATTATTAACCGAAGGTCGTAATTCTCAACCTATACCGGATAGCGTTATGATATCGGGCAATGAAAATATTTTTATAGAACCCGGTGGAAAAATTAATATGGGTTGTATTATAAATGCTACAACCGGCCCTGTATATATAGGTAAAAATGCAGAGATTTTAGAAGGCTCAATTTTACGCGGACCAATTTCATTGGGAGAAAAAGCGGTTATAAAAATGGGTGCTAAAATTTATGGAGCTACTACAATTGGAACAGGTTGTAAAGTGGGAGGCGAAATAAGTAATGTTGTCTTTTTTGCTAATAGTAATAAAGGGCATGATGGTTATTTGGGAAATGCAGTAATAGGTGAATGGTGCAATTTAGGGGCAGACACCAATAGCAGCAATCTTAAAAATAATTATGATGAAATAAAAATATGGAGTGAATGTGATAATAAAATGACTGCAACAGGGCTAATTTTCTGTGGACTAATGATGGCAGACCATTCCAAATGTGGCATTAATACAATGTTTAATACAGGGACTGTAGTTGGTGTTTCTGCTAATATTTTCGGCAGCAATTTTCCTGAAAAATTTATACCTTCTTTTACTTGGGGTGGTACAGCAGATTCTACTACTTATGATTTTGAAAAAGCAATGGAAACGGTAAGTAGAATGATGGCGAGAAGAGATTTGAAATTAACTGACGCAGAAAAAGAATTATATAAATATATTTTTGATAAAACAGCCTATCAACGGCAAAACTAAAAGGATAACAGAGTATATAAAAGGGTAACTATTTTAAAACTAAATTAAAAACAAAATATGCGTAAAAAAATTGTAGCAGGTAACTGGAAGATGAATTTGGCAGTAAATGAGGGAGAAAAATTGGTGAAAAGTATATTAGACCGCTTGCCAAAACTGAAAGAAAACAGACAAGTAGTAATAGCACCGCCTTTTACACATTTAATTCAGACTTATTACCAAACAGAATCAATAGCGTATTTAAATCTGGGTGCTCAGAATTGCTATAGTGAGGCTTCCGGAGCTTATACAGGCGAGGTGTCTGCTGCTATGTTAAGTAGCGTGGGTGTAAATTATGTTATATTAGGACATTCTGAAAGAAGAGAGTATTTTAATGAAACAAATGCTATGCTTACTAAAAAAGTAAATAGGGCATTGGAAAATAATTTGGAAGTAATATTCTGTTGTGGCGAGCCATTAGAAATACGTACTAATGATACCCAAAATGAATATGTAAGTAAGCAAATACAAGAAGGTATATTTCAATTAACAGCCGAACAATTTAAATCTATTTCTATAGCCTACGAGCCAATATGGGCTATAGGTACCGGACGGACAGCTACTACCGAACAAGCACAGCTAATGCATGCACACATACGCAGTGTAATAGCTGATAAGTATGGAGTAGATACAGCTAATAAAGTATCTATTTTATATGGAGGCAGTTGCAAGCCGAACAATGCCGCAGAACTATTTGCATGTGCTGATGTTGATGGTGGATTAATAGGTGGAGCAGCACTAAAGGCAGATGAGTTTTTGGCTATTATTAATGCAATGATGCATTCTTAAAAAAGAGCAAGATATTTTTGGGAAAGTCAAAAAACAATTTTATCTTTGCACTCCGAAATTAGAACGGCGTGTTGGTCAATCGGTTAAGACGCCTCCCTTTCACGGAGGAATGACGGGTTCGATTCCCGTACATGCTACCAAAGAGGGGAACTGCAAAATATTATTGTAGTTCCCCTTTTCTATGCCCTCTGAAACCCTTGCCACTTCTGAAAAATAGCTGAAAGTTCTATTTGTTTTTGGGGTTCGACACTCTTCATTTTTGCGATTGTAGTATATTCCTTCAGGAAATACCAAAAACTGAATCAACTGTTTATCGTTGTAATCGCTTGAATGCCATACAGTAGCCAATTTGGAAGAAAAATTAAATGCAGTATCAATATATAAATCAAGGTTCGACACCCTAATCCCAACTTTTCCCATTTGCTTCTCTATTTCCTGCTTTTCAGTGATATATTTTAGTTTGTATTTTTCAAACATATCTTTGGTAAACTCCTCTTCCATGTACCGCACTTCTAACCTTTCCAACTTCTTGTCCATCTCTTTCATTTGCTTCTCAATTTGAGTAGCATCTTCTTTCTTTTGTTCGGATAATTGATTGTAGGTAGCTACCATTTGTTGCTTGATTAGGTACTTCATATCCTCATCCAATTCAAGACAGTATTTTGATAATAAATCCTCGAATACACTATGTAAACTATCAGCCCTTTTATTGCATTTGCAACCAAGTGTACAGCATTTGTAATAATATTCATTATTCTTTTTTGCTTTATAGGCACGAAGGTATTTACCACAATCATCACATTTATAAAAACGTTTTAATGGAACGTCCTCATTTTCAGGGTTTGTTTTGTACCCTTGTTTTCTTGATGACATTATGCCATTTACCTCAAGGAACATATCCTTAGAAATAAGTTTCTCATGGTTTCCTTCAACTGATTGTCCCTCTAATGCGGTATGTACCAACAAACCACAATAAAAAGGATTTCTGAAAAATGCCGACATTCTTTGATTGGTCATTTTTAATCCAAGTGCTGCCAAACGCTTTATAATTTCTTCATTGGTTACCTTTTCGTTTGCCTTCCAATAAAATGCCTTCCTTAGCAATTTACCCTTTGCATTGATTACTAATTCTTTTTTGCCATTAGTTTTTACAATGTCATACCCTACTGGTGGTGCAGTACACCATACACCCCTTTCCAACATTTCTTTAGTTCCTGCCATACATTTTTCTCTACGCAACTGGTTGTCGTATTCACTAAAGATAAATTGGATGTTTTGTTGTAATGCCCCGCTTGCTGTTGTAGTATCAGTTGGTTGGCTAACTGAATAAACGGACACGCCTGTTTTTTTCAACTGCTCCGCCAAGTAAATAGCATTTGCACCGGAACGACTAAACCTGTCAACGCTATAAACAATGATATGAGAAATTTTATCCCGGCTTTTCTTTACGAATGAAAGCATGTTGGTAAATTCCTTCCGTTCATCATTCTTTGCACTCTCATAAGTACCACCAAAGTAACCCATGATTTGGTAGCCAAT
>CAIWXG010000105.1 GCA_903916555.1 uncultured Bacteroidota bacterium | reverse complement strand
TGCCCCTATAGTTGTAGATACATTTCATAGTAGTTTTTATTATGGAACGAATCCAATAATCCTAATCACCAGCTATAATTGCAATGGACAAATGCGGTGGGCTAAGCCTATAGGCTCTCCGTACCACTGTACGCCTTATGGAATAACGGCAGACTCGCTTGGAAATATTTATGTTGCCGGGTATTTTTATTACGGTACTGGTACACAGGGGCTACACATTGGCAACGATACTACAATCAACACTTCAACTTATTTAGCATTAGGCATTATACAATTTGATACCTTGGGGCATTTTCACTGGATAAGGTTTGTAGGAACAAATACATTTTCTTCGGCAGTAGTGATGGGTAGTTTGGCTGACCCTCTTACAATTGACAATTCAAATAACGTGCATTATTTTTGTTATATACAGCAAACAGGCATCCCCATTATGACAGGGGTTACAAGTATATACGGTGTTTATGACATTACCTATAATACTGCTTGCAATATGCTTAGCGCTGTTCGTTTAGATTTAGATTCACAATGGTATTTGAATGGTGTTGTACTTGACCAAAGTAGTAATAAATTATACGTTTGCGGTGAGGTGAATTCGGGAATGGGTGCAGGAGTAGATACATTTTTTGCAGCAGCCTTCGATGCAAGCAGAAACAGGCTTTGGCAATATTTTGCATTAGTAGATACTATGAGTTCTGGCTCTTGGATTTCAGCTATTTCATTTGACCAATCGAAACATCTTCATTTTGTAGGAGGTGCAAGTTCTTATACAACTACAATACCCACTTTTTTTTGTTTTAATGGTGATACTGTTTTTAACACCCATTTCCCAAGGTATACAACTTCAATAATTATGACCACTGATACCAATGGTCATCCACTAAAAATAAAAAGCTTTGATGCCAGTACATCTATAAATGGATTAAATGGTATTACTCAATTGCCCAATAGTAAAGTAGCTGCATCTGGTATCTATGGTGGAGTTATTACAGATGGTACAGTTGCTTTATCACCAAGTTTAGGTCAAGACCCATTTCTGGAGATTGTTGATTCAGGTGGTGATTTAGTTACTTTGCAGCCTCTTACTGGCGATGGATTTTATGATGCAGGAACAGCCATAACATCGGACAGAATTGGCAATGTATATATTGGCGGAAAAGTTATAGATAGTATATGGGCAGGTACATTACCTGCATTTCATTCTACAGGTGGGGCTACTAATTTCTTTATTATGAAATATGGTGTTGATTGCAGTTGTACTTCCATGCCAATAGCATCAGCATATACTGACACTGGCACACATACTGTGGGTTTTACCTATACTGGTTCTACCACAGGTATAGACAGCGTTGTCTGGAATTTTGATGATGGCTCTACAGCTATAGGTGCGTCTGTCATACATACTTATAGCATGATTGGAACTTATCGTGCATGCGTAACTATATATACTGCTTGTGGAAGTGATTTGTATTGTAAGGATGTAACAATAAATATCCCTTCACTTTCAAGTACTAATCCACATATTCTAGGTAATATTAGTATTTACCCAAATCCTACTACTGATGCAATAACAGTAAATGGAATATCTGAGAATACTAAATACCAGATTTGGAATATAAGTGGATTTCCTGTATTGAGCGGAAAGTTACAACCCCTAAATAATTATATAATCACAAAAGGGCTTGCTTCGGGTAT
>CAIWXG010000104.1 GCA_903916555.1 uncultured Bacteroidota bacterium | reverse complement strand
TTTAACACAATACTATATAAGTATGTCTTTACTTTGTGTACTTAATTTCTGTTTTGGAAAAAATAATAGAAACTCAAAATCTAACTAAATCTTTCAAAGATTTTAAAGCTGTAGATAATTTGTCTTTTGCTATCAACAAAGGGGATATATATGGCTTTTTAGGACAGAATGGAGCAGGTAAGAGCACAACAATGAGAATGCTATTGGGTTTAATATTTCCGGATAGTGGCAAGATATTGATAAATGGGAAAGAATTTAGTAATAAAGACCGTAGTTTACTAAAAAACATAGGTGCAATTATAGAAAGACCAGATATGTATGGTTATTTATCGGGATGGGATAATCTGAAAATATTTGCCACTTTAAGAAATAAAAATATTCCTAATACACGTTTATATGAAGTATTAGAATTAGTAGGGCTAAAAGGCAGAGAAAAGGATAAGGTAAAAGCCTATTCGCAAGGTATGAAACAACGTTTAGGCTTAGCAATAGCACTAATACACCAGCCGGATATACTTATTTTAGATGAGCCTACAAACGGATTAGACCCGCAAGGTATAGCTGATATGAGAACACTTATTATTTCTTTAAATAAAGACCATAATAAGACCATAATTATTTCATCGCATCTACTTTATGAAATTGAACAAATGGCAACACGGATGCTCATAATACATAAAGGTAAAAAAGTGGTTGACGGGGCAACAATAGAACTGTTAAATCCGGATGAAACACTTGTAGAAGTTAAGATTGAACCCGATAAAAATTGGGATATATTATTTGTCGGTTCAGTTTGGAAAGAAAAATTAAACCATATAGATACTCAAAGTGCAGTACTTAAAATGAATCCTGCCGCAACACCCGAACTTAATAACTGGTTAGTAAGCAACGGCATAAGAGTATTGGAAATAAAATCGAAACATTCTTTAGAAGATTATTTTATATCTCTTACCAATGATACAGTTACTAAAAATTGAACTTTATAAAATATTTAAACGCCCTAGAACCTATATAAGTTTTGGCTTAATTACAGCTATTACCTTTTTAATACAATTAGCAATGCTTACCGATGGTAAGGGATTTTTAGGTTTTGTAATGCAAGGTATAAATGAACAATTTGATATACAGGGACATATATTAAACGGTTATTTAGTTACGTATATAATATTACAAAGTCTATTGGTGCAAATACCCTTATTAGTTGCATTGGTAGCAGGCGATGCTTTAGCAGGCGAAGCAAACTTAGGTACACTTAGGCTATTGCTAACAATGCCTATTTCGAGAGCCAAAATTGTATTAATGAAGTTTTTAAGTAGCTTTATATATACAGTATTACTCATTTTATGGTTGGCTTTGGTTGCTCTTTTTTTGTCTTTATTGCTTTTTGGCATTGGTGATATGGTAAATATGAAAAGTGATGCATTTATAATGATTCTGAAAGACGATATTATGTGGCGTTATTTTATGGCATTTACATTTGCTGTTTTAGCCATGACAACCATTGCATCTTTATCCTTATTTCTATCTGCTTTTGCAGATAATTCAATAGGCCCTATTATGGCTACTATGGGTGTAGTTGTGGTTTTAACTATACTTTCTAATCTTGAAATTCCTTTATTTAATATTATAAGACCCTATTTGTTTACTACACACATGGTAGGGTGGAAAGGCTTTTTTGACGACCCTGTACCCTTTGCTGCTATTGGTCGTTCGGCATTGGTTATGGCTTTCTATACCATTGGCTTTTTAACAGCTACTATTGTATATTTTAATAAAAAAGATATTAAATCATGATTTATAAATATTTTAAAATGCCCTCTACTTTCAAAATACTTTCAATACTGTTTTTTATTGTGTTATATAGTTTTAAGGTTACGGCTAAAGATGCAACAGAATTATTTTATACTCTACGTACAAAAGTATTGTCGGTAAAAGATTTTACTGCCGATGTAAAAATGAAAATTGAAATAAATAATATGAGAATACCGTTACTAAAAGGTACCTTATATTTTAAAAGCCCCGACAAAATGAGAATGGAACGCAATGGTGGTTTATCTATTTTGCCTAAAAAAAACATTAACCTTACGCTTGGCAACTTAATACCTACCGGCAATGTAATGGTAATAGATGTAGGGTATGATACCCTGGCAGGTAAAAAAGTACACATAATTAAAGCCGTACCCGAAGATGAATTGAGTAATATAGTATTGACTAAAATATGGATAGATGAAACAAATCTATTAGCTATGCGTACCGAAACAACTACAAGGAACGATGGTACGGTTAAAATGAATCTGGAATTTGCTAACTATATTAAATATGCCCTACCCGATAAAGTAACTATTTTTTTGGATGTAAAAGATTTTAAGTTACCAAAAGGAGTTACAGTAGATTATAATGTAAATGCTACACCCGATACCAATGCAAAGACCGGCAAACAAAAATCGCAAAAAGGCACCATTCAAATAAGCTATCTAAAATATGCTATTAATACCGGTTTGGGCGATGAGGTTTTTGCAAAAGATAAAGAAGAGTAAGATTTATTAAATATAAATATTCATTCAAAATGATTATCCCAGATTTTATTAAACAGTCAAGTAATATTGGTATTACTTGTCCGTCCGGCTATGTTTCTTCTGATAGGGTAGCTAATGCGGTTAAGATATTTGAAGATAAAGGTTACAATGTTAAAAAGGGTAATACTATTGGCAAAGAATATGGCTATTTTGCAGGTACTGATGCAGAACGACTTGCAGATTTACAAGCAATGCTTGACGATAGTAACATAGATGCTATACTTATGGGTCGTGGTGGCTATGGTATGAGTAGAATTATAGATGAATTAGATTTTACATCATTTGTGAAAAATCCTAAATGGCTTTGCGGCTTTAGCGATATTACAGTATTACATAATCATATACATACCCAATATGGTATTGCAACACTGCACAGCCCCATGTGCGGGCATTTTAAACCGGAAACACTGAATGAGGATTTTATTAAATCTTTCTTTTCTATATTGCATGGGCATTCTTTTAATTATTATGCTGCTGCAAGTGATTTTAATAAACTTGGCGAATGCGAAGGGTTGCTAACAGGGGGTAATCTAGCATTAATGACCCATTTGATAGGTACAAATTCGGAGGTGGATACCAACGGTAAAATACTTTTTATAGAAGATGTGGGTGAATACCTTTACAGCATAGACAGAATGTTGATGCAACTAAAAAGAGCCGGCAAATTAGATAATTTAAAAGGACTTATTTTTGGTGGCTTCACAGATTTAAAAGATACAGATAGACCCTATGGACAGAAAATAGAAGAAATATTACACGATAAAATAAAAGAATATAATTATCCTGTATGTTTTAATTTTCCTTGTGGGCATCAGGAAATAAATTATGCGCTTGCTATGGGTATAAAACATAAATTAATAGTAAGCAACAATGGTGCAGAATTGATATGCAATCTTTAGAAAAATAAAGTATTATGTTTATTCCAAAGCAAAGAAAGCAAATTTTTATAATAACAGGCTTCTTCGTAAGTTTCTTTTGCCTTTTTTAATCTGAAAAGTATCAATAAATCAATGTCAGAATCGGGTTTAAAATCACCACGAGCATAGGAACCGTAAACAATTAAAATAGCATTGGGTGCAGTAGAAGAAACCGAATTCTTAATGCGTTTTAGTATATCGGTGTTGTTATCCATTTTGCAAAATTAAAACAAATAAGAATGTTTATTGGGTTATAGAAAATACTAAAAGTAATTAGACTAGCGTATCGAAAAAGTAAATTATTATTCAAAGGTTTGTTTCCAAGCTTGCATACCACCGCTTAAATTATACAAATTTATAAAACCATATTCTTCAAGTCTTTGTATGGCTATTACACTTCTAATACCTTTTTCGCAATAAATTACAGTTGTTTTTTCAGGGTCTAATTCATTTCTCCTGCTTATAAGAACGCCTAAAGGCATATTGATACCGCCAATATTATATTCCTCGTTTTCCCAACCCTCTCTAACATCTAAAAGAAGGAAATCTTTTTGTTCTTCTAACCATTTTTTAACTTCAAGAGACGAGATTTGCTTCATAATAGCGTATATTAATGATTTATAAAGGTACCTATACTTTACTAAACAGAAAAATAAATTTAAGGAAGCAATTCTGAGGGGAATAGCAGTAATGAAAAGAGAATGCAAATAATTAAATTTAACTAATTCTATATGTATATATAAAAAACAAAAAACTATTTCATACTTAGCATTTCTTCAAGTAAAGCAATGCGTTTGCGTTCGGTATCTAATAATTGTTCGTATAGTTTTTTATTTTCGCTATACAACTCTGCCATTTTTTCAAGAGGATTAATTTGGTAATTGATTACCGTATTGTGATTTTGTTCTACAAACACATTGTTATTTATACTTGCATCTTCATTAAAATTCTTTATCGCATCTGCTGTTACACCTAATTTTTCAGCAATTTGAGCCAGCTTTTCTTCATTAATTTTTGTACTTTTTCCCATTTTACTTATAGCTGCTTGTGTAATACCCAATGCACCGGCAAGAGTTTCTTGTTTTATACCTCTTATTGTTCTTATTCGTTCTAATTTTTTGCCGATGTGCATAACTTTGATTTTATATGGTTATAAAATACAAACATAAAGTAATAAAATACAACCAATAATATTGTAATAGTACAAAAATAGTTTGTTTTTTTGCACTGCTAAAAAATATTTTTTAGTAACATTTAATTCTATAAAAATAAGCAAACTAACATGAAAAAAATATTAGATACCGCACTTTCTTTTACTATATTTTTAATCCTATTTTCAGCCTGTAAAACTGTTGAGGTGATACCTCAAGGTAGGCTAAATATGATTTCTTCAAGAAATGTTGATAATCACATGGGCGATTATGTATTAGTAAAGTCGTATATGGGAATGAGTAATGCTGATTTGAAAAAGCAATATAAGAAAAAATTTAAAGAAAAATCTAATACAATTGAAGAGGCTTTAGATATAACAGTTAAAAATACTCCCGGTGGTGAATTTTTAAAAAATGTTAAGCTCAATCAGATTATAGTTAGAAAAGGAAAAAAAGAAAGAATGTTTTGGGCTTTTGAAGGTGATGTATGGGGTGTGAAAGGACAAGAATCATCCTATAGAGGTTTCAGCATCGGTGATATGGTGCAATGGAAAGATTTCAAGAAAACAACTCATAAAGGTAAAATTACCGGCTTGAAAGACAGTAAAGAATGTATGGTAAAGGAAGATGATGCTGAAAATAGTAAAGCAGTAGAATACGATAAACTGGTGAAAGTTTCGGAATAATCCATCTTTAAATAGTTTCGGATAGGTTTCATGTATAGTATTTTTAAAGTTTAATACAATACATAGACTTATCCTTTTATCTTTGCTTTATGGAAAAGAAGATTGTTTTTACCGAATCGGCACCTGCCCCTATTGGGCCTTATAGCCAAGCGGTTTTATTTGGTAATTTATTGCTTATTTCAGGGCAAATACCTTTGCACCCTGTTACCGGCGAAATGGTACAAGATACTATTGAAGCAGAGACGCGACAAGTAATGGAAAACCTGAAATCTATTTTAGAAACTGCCGGTTATGGTTTCGAACATGTGCTAAAAACATCTATTTTTCTTATGGATATGGCACAATTTAAGCAAGTAAATGAGGTATATGGTCAGTATTTTAAAACGAATCCTCCGGCAAGAGAAACCATACAAGTAGCTGGACTCCCCAAAAATGCGAATGTTGAAATAAGTATGATTGCAGGCAAATAATTTACATTTTTTGTAAGGCTTCTTTATAAATTTTCAAACACCTTTCGCGGGCTACCTCGTGTTTTATAATGGGGTGGGGGTATGAAAATTCCTCAAATTCAGGCACCCATTTACGAATATATTTTAATTCGGTGTCAAACTTTTGTGTTTGAAGGTAAGGATTAAATATTCTAAAATACGGTGCTGCATCGCAGCCGCTACCTGCTGCCCATTGCCAACCGCCATTGTTGGAAGCGAGGTCGTAGTCAATTAATTTTTCTGCAAAATAGGCTTCACCCCATCGCCAATCTATTAATAGATGTTTGGTTAAAAAGCTTGCAGTTATCATTCGTACCCTATTGTGCATAAAACCGGTACTATTTAATTCCCTCATTCCGGCATCAACTATTGGGTAGCCCGTATTGCCATTGCACCATAAATGAAACTCGTCAATATTATTTCTCCATTTTATATTGTCATATTCTTTTTTGAAAGAGTTATTAATTACAGCAGGGAAATGCCAGAGAATCATCTGATAAAAGTCTCTCCAGATTAATTCATTCAAAAAAGTCTCATTTAATAGTAATGCTTGTGTTGCAATCTTCCGAATACTGATTGTGCCAAATCGTAAGTGTACACTTATTTTTGTAGTTCCGTTAATTGCCGGCAAATTTCTGGTTTCATGGTAATTTGTTATAATTTTAGCATCAATGAGTGGTACGTGCGAAATAAATTCTGATTTTTCAAAACCTAATTCCTCAATATTTGGCAATTGAATGAGTTCTGACTTCAAAAAATTGCAGCTATACTTATCTGCCGGATAGGGTTGCAGATGAAATTTATTTAATTTTTCTCTCCATTTTCTGCTATAGGGTGTAAAAATGGTATAAGGCTCTTTGTTATCTTTTACTATTTCATTCATTTCGAAGACAACTTGGTCTTTGAATGTATAAAAATCGATATTCCTATTCTTTAGAAAATTGGCAACCTGTTGGTCTCTTTGTTTGGCATAAGGTTCGTAATCATGATTAGTGTAAACTGTTGCTATCTTATACTCATCACAAATCTTTTTAAAACACTCTATAGGGTTGCCATATAAAACAAGCAGGGTAGAATTATATTTATTTAATTGTTTTTGAATGGCAATTAATGCATTATATATAAAACCAACACGTGCATCTTTTTTATCTGTTAGATTTTCTAAAATGTTGGAGTCAAAAATAAATATTGGCAAAACGGGCAATCCATTCTTTAAGGCATAATATAGTCCGGCATTATCTTCTAATCTTAAATCTCTACGAAACCAAAATATATTTATTTTTTCTTGCATTAAATAGGTGTGTAGCTTAATT
>CAIWXG010000103.1 GCA_903916555.1 uncultured Bacteroidota bacterium | reverse complement strand
TATAAATTCTATTGTTTCCTTTATCGCTTAAATAAATAGCATTTTTTTTATCAATGCTAATTCCCAATACTCCCCCAATTTGGGCCGCAGTAGCAGGCCCGCCCATGCCACCGTATCCGTTTACCCCTGTGCCGGCAATTGCTTTTATAATACCGGTAGCTATTGTTATTTTTTGTATTATAAAATTACCTGTATTTGTAATGTAAACATTACCGGAATCGTCTGCTGTAATGTCTTCACCTGTTATTGCGGCATCTGTAGCAGGTATGCTATCTAAATGAGAAGTGCCACCACCACCTATTGTTGTTATTGTACCTGCGGCATCTATTTTGCGTACAAGCCCACAAACGTTGCTAACCATATATATATTACCGTATTTATCGGATGCAATACCGAAAATTCATCTAATTGGGCATCTGTTGCAGGCATATCATTTCCTATACAACCAGAAAAACCATTACCAGCAATTGTTGTAATAATTTGTGCGTTTGCAGTAGTACAAAAGCCAAGCAGTACAAGGCTTATAAGTAGTTTGGCGTAGTGTTTTAGCATAAAAAGCTGTGTTAAGTAACAAATTATTGATTAAAAGTACCAAAGTTTTTCAAGAATACCTTAGAAACAAAAGCATTATTAAGCCCAATCTCTGCCATCATTTCGCAATGAAGCCATTTCTTCAATGGCGAAGTGAAGAAATATTTATATTCAATAATTTATATAATTGCCCTAGTGAGTAACCTTGACATTAAAAATTGTGTTATATATAATAGCTAATTTATGTCATTTTCAAAAACTAATTTTATATTAAATACATTATATAATTGTCAATGGCAGCCTCGCCGAACCACGACAATAATATAATGTATTTAAGTTTAGTAACATTGTGAATAATAAGTAAATGATAAATAGTAGCTCTATTAAGCGGGGTCATGGTTAGGCGAGGCTCACCATGACATTAAATTCCATACTATATATCACTATTACATTCTGTCATTTTCAAATTGATTATCCGAAGTAAATGGTTACTTTTTTAAGGGCATAAAGGAGAAATTTAGAGTGGATAGTAGAATGGCTTGAAAAAGCATCTTCTAAATCCAAACAGATTTCTCAACTTCATTGCGAAAAGAAGGCTATGTTTGGGCTTTTTTCGTGGTTTTCAATTTTTAAGTGATTATATGATTATAGAATAATATAAAAACCTATTCTAAAATAAATGCTCCTTCTTTGGCAATTGAGTAGATTGGTATATTGTTTTGGTGGGATTTCTCTATCCATTTTTCTTGCAATTGCTCACTATAATTAGTACCAATAATTATTTTAGCCGGATGAAATGTTTTGTATAATAGTTCGGGTTCTATTATACCCTTATAGTTTATCAATACATAATCAACCGGAAACTCGTGCCTGTAAAAACATTCTTTATTTAATATTAATACAGATTTACCGTTTATGAAATAGAGTTCTTCCGGTTTTATAGGCTCGTTATGCCATGCTTGCAAAAAAGTATGCAACGGCATCGTTATTATTTCCGTTTTTTTAAGTGTAGGTGTATCATAAGCTATTAGTGCGTAATGCTTACCTGTTATACGTTCCACTCTATTATTTTTTGCTGTATTGAAAACAATAAATTTATCTTGTTGTATTACTAAATATTCATTTTTACAAAACGACAGTACTAATATGCAGCCAAAACCTATACTATATAAAAGAGCTATTTTGTATTTTTTTATTAAAAATAGTGCCAAGCATATTACTATGCAAAACAATATAATAATTTCGAAATTATTAAGTACTAACCAATGAAAAGATATAGGACTACAATTTTGCAGATAAAAAATTATTTTATTGAATATAGATGTAATGAAAGTAGCAATAATCCCTATGTAATCTGCCAGTAATGTAAACCCTGAAAGTGCAATAATAAGCATACCCGCTATAAGCACGATATTCATAAAAAAATAGGCAATAACATTTGTAACAATAAAAAATACCGGAAATGTATGAAAGTAAAAGACAACCAAAGGTGCTACCAAAATCTCGGCTGCAATGCTTGCCGCTACACAACTCCAAACAATTTGTGATAATCTGTTTTTTGTATTAATCCATTTATATATGTATTTATAGAAGAGTATTAAAGATAAAACGGCAGTAAAAGACAACTGAAAGCCTGTGGAAAATAACCAAGTAGGATTGGCAAATAAAAGTAAAAATGCTGTTGCAAATAATTGGTTTAAACTATTACCGGGTTTTTGTAATAAATATGAAAATGCTAATAAAGAAAACATGATAGCCGCCCTAATGGCAGACGGTGGTGCGCCCGCCATAAGAATATAAAACCAAACAAGTGGTAATGCTATTGCATATTTTATCCATACATATTTGGCATTTTTTATCCACCATAACAAAAACGAAACTATCATAAACAAAATAGCTACATTGCCACCCGAAATAGCTATAATATGTATGATACCTGTTTGCGACCAAGCTTGCCTCATTTGCTCGTCAAGGTTTATTTCATCTCCTATCAACATTGCTTGTATAAGCCCTTTTGTAGCCGAATCGCTAATATGTTGTTCTAATTGCAACATGCACCAATCATGCGATTTTTCTATTAATGATGCCGCTTTAGTATCCACTCTTGCATATAAACGTATATTATCTATACTTGTGCTTTGTTGATAAAACACATTGTTCAACCGGCAATAGTACTTATAGTCAAATTCATACGGATTGCCACTGTTTTTAATTAATTGCCAGTTTGCGGGTAGTAATAGTGTATCGCCAGAATGTAATAACATGGGCAATCTGCCTTTAAAGAGATATACGAAAGCTTTACCGGTAGCTATTGTTACCGTATTAGGCTCTATAGCGTTTATGATAGTTACATTTAGTTTCCACGATTTTTCTTTCTCTATTGGTTCTCCTTTTATTATTGCAAGTGTATTTTGTTTAATGTTATTACCAAACCAATTTTTATCATTTCTTATATCATTATAATAGCAGAGTACTATGCCTGATAGAAATAGGATTATATTTAATAGAATTAAAACAGATATGGATACAAATTTATTTCTTGCATGTAATAAAGAAATGAAACAAAAAAGTGGTAATAAAATACCAATATAAACCGGTAAATATGCTGCTTTTACTGTATAAATTGAATTTGTGTAGAATAATATACCTAATATTAAAGGTACAAGTAAACGAAAAAAAGGTGCTGATACCCAAAAATAGGTTTTATTCCGGGGCCAACGTTTCATTTAGCTTGTTTTAGGGCAAAAAAAATCCGGTGTAAAAACACCGGATTTTTTTAATAATAAAAAGTATTAATTATTAGGTGTTGGTGTAACGTAATTAGATGAAATGATACCATTAATAAAATGCACACCTGCAAGAGATTCGATTGTATTAAGGTCAACTTTATGATTTTCTAATTTGTCTTTAGAATTAAATGGTTCTATGTTATGGAACGTATAGCATAAATACTGGTCTGTACTAGGTATATAAATTACCTTCCAGCAATATTCGGGTACAATTACATTATTGGCAGCACCAATAACCCAATTTCTACCAACTGTGCCGGCAAAAACTTTAATTCTTTTATATTTTTTTGCTTTTACCATTTCTTTAGTATGCAATTTTTCCCATAAATCTTTATAAAGATTTCTAGGCATAGGCATAATATTGGTAAAATAATAGCTTTCTGTATAAGCTTCTTTATCGCAACCATTTTCTTCCGGTGCCATCATGTGTGCATGGTCAAATAATGTATTCTGATAATCGTCTTTTAAATTGGTATAATCGGCAAGCTGTGGGTCTGTATTCAATGTTATTGTGTTTTCACCTTTAAGTTTATTACAATTAAATTGTTCTGGCGTAAGCGAGTAAACAACCAATACAGGTATATGTTGTGATTTAGAATAATATGAAGTGAAGTTCATGTTTCTTATTTTCACAATATCCTGTCCGTAAGAGGGCACGCTGAATACAAAAAGTAAGACAGCCATTAATTTAGAAGCATTTTTTAAAATTCCTATTTGCATATATATTTATTAATCAAGTTAAAAATTTATAAACCGAGCTATAAAGCGTTAAAAATAAAACTTTCGCTGTATTTTTTATAATTAATTTTATTTTTTTATCAGAATAACTTATTTTTTTTGCTGCTGCGGCAAATTTAGTGTAAATTTAGGTAGAAATTGTAGAGAATGAAAATTGGTTTTCCAATGCGAGTGATACGTTTATTAACTTTTATATTTAATACCATACTAATTGTAGTTACTTTAGGTGTTATTCTATATTTATGCTATACAATACTTTATAAATAAACATTCAGCTATTTATATTTTACCAATTCATCTTCCATCAACTTATATACTTTCTGTTTTAAAGTAGTCATATTTTCTTGTGTCATGCCTTTGCTATCAACGGGTGGTAAAAATAGTACCCGATTTTTTCCCGGTGTCCAGTTCCACCAAGCACTGTAATGCCATCTATTTATAGTATCCGGTATTATTAAGGGCAAAATAGGTACTTGTGCATTTATTGCTAATTTAAAAGCACCGTCATAAAAATTTTTCAATGGTGCTTCACTTTCATTAAAAGTGCCCTCGGGAAAAATAACAATGTTGCAATTATTCTGTAGTGTTTGCCACAACATCTTCACACTTTTAGCTCTACTTTGTTGGCTTTCCCTATCTACCATTACAACAATACATTTATATACAAAACCAATAATTGGTAAATCGGCAATTTCCTTTTTTCCTAAGGGTCTAAAATAAACAGGTATTGCAGGAAATATAACAAGGGCATCTAAATATGAACAATGATTGGCTACAATTACAAAATTACCCTGTGGCATTTTACCAATCCTTTTTACAGGCATACCCATAAGCCAAAACCATACAGACGCCCATTTTTTTACTAAGTTATGTACCTGCTTTTCTACATTTTTTCTAAAAATAAAAATCCAAACTATAAAAACAGGTAATACCGGCAATACAGTTATTACAGTAACTAATAAAACATAAACAACATATAACGGTTGTAATATCTTTTTCAATATTAAGTATTAGCTATGTTAGCGGGTAATAATTGTACAAATGTAGTTGCAGGTATAAGCGGGCGACCAACATATTTTTTCCCGGGCCAAGGTATCATAGCTATACATAGTATTAATGCTATTAATGTGTACCAAAATAATCTTTTATATTTACGGTCATCGTCTATATTCTTTTTAATGTTACTGTAACCTATATGTATAAGCACTATAACAATAAGCATTGTTACGCTGTGTTCCATACCAAAAAACCGGGTTACATGTTTTGCATCAAGGTCTGTTATTGCACTCATACCTTTAACTCTATCTAACCACCCGTTCATAAAATAAACCGCAAAGCCTAATAATAATTGAATATCACAACAAATCATAAGGGCTAAAGCCATCATTTTATTAGATTTATTAAATGGTTTTTTACCAAGCATACCCATAAGGCTCTGCAATACAACTATTACCGCAAATAATAAAACCAAGTAACGTAAGATGCTATGAAAAAATAAAATATTTAAACTCATGTTTGTTCTAGTTTTTTAGGTAATAAAGGTAAAAATAATTTTTAAGTAACCTATTTTTTTTTATTGTTGGAACTTAATTACTTGCAACTATAAATTTTTAGGTGCACTGTAACTACTATAATAAAGCACAAAAAATAGAAAATATTTACATTCATTTTATTAACACACAATAAAATTCCTGAAAATACTTGTGTTATTTGGAGTTTTTTATAAGTAAAATTTTGTTTCACGAGTTTTTCTTTTTACTTTTCGCCAAAATATTTCTTGCTTTATGAAAAAATACGTTCTTTTCGCTTTACTTTTAATTGCTTCAGCTTCTTTGTTTGCTCAGAATACAAGCTATAATCCTGCCGCTTACGACCCTATTGATAATATGACTATTAACAATATAAAACATACGCCTAGAATGCATTACGCTTTTAATAGTGATTGTAAGTTTGGCGTAGGTATTCAATATTTATATCCTGTTGGTCTTGTATCCTTAAAATATGCCATTAGCTCACGTTCTGTAATAGAAGCTTTAGTTTCTCCTACCAACTTATCGGCTCTGGGCTATAACTATTCTTTCTATGGTGCTCGTTATAATTATAGATTTAAATATCATGCACGCGGTCCGTTAACTATTACCTATCCTTACCTTTTTGGTAGCGCCGGTTACGATACTTGGGACTATAGTAATAATGGTAAAAGTAAATCTTTTTCTTCAGTAGCATTTTTAGCAGGAGCGGGTTACGAAGTTATTTTTGATAAACATTATGGCTTTTCTTTTGAATTAGGGTATGGTAATTTAACTTCATCAAACGGATTTACAGGTAGTACTGAAGGAAATTTAGTTTATGGTGCAGGCTTGCATTATTATTTTACCACACATAAAAGAGTAAAAACAGAAGAAGAAAATACAATGCAAGAAGAAAAAGAAGGTGGTGAGCATACTGATGATGGTGATATTGATGCAGGTAATTAATTTTTGTATAAAGCGTAAAAAGTTAAAATAATACATCTATAAATAAAGCCCCTAATTTTGAAACTTAAATCAAAATTAGGGGCTTTATCTCTTTACCTGCAAGGGATATAACCCACAACTTATCTATTGGCAAACACTAATTTTTTCAGTTTTTAGTATGCCTGCATTATTCTGAATTACTAACATAAACACTCCTGTTGTCCATAATTTCGTATTTACAGTCACTCCCATATTCAAATCTGCCTGTTCTAAACGATATACTTTTTCGCCTAATACATTATAGATAGTTATTGTAGTTGGGTCGTTAAATTGTAAGTTGGCTACTATTTCAATATTGTTGTAAGTAGGGTTAGGATAAATACGAATTCCGGAAACCTGTTTGTTGTAATTGTTTGTTGACAATACAATACAACCTAATGAGTTTACAAAGCTGTCTGCACCATCGTGAATAATGCACCTGTTTCTTGGGGCTTTAGCAACAGGATAAATACCGGATTGTGAAAAGCATAATAATTTTCCCAATATTCGAAACAGCCGGTAAAAAAAGCCGGTAATACTGGATTTGTAGTACAGCCAATAAAATTATTTTATTTTAAGTGTTTTTATATAAGTAAGCGAAAAATAATTTATTATTAGGTCTGGTTTTTCAAGTTTTATTTATCCTAATGTACTTGTATTAAAGTAAACTTATACTAATAAAAACATCTAAAAATAAATAAAGTCTGGTAACTTATCAATATATATATATATATAGTATGAACATATACTATATTGAATTACAAATAATGTTTTTATATTGTACAGCTATAACGAACAAAAATAGGAGACTAACCCAACAAAATTGAACTAGTTTTATAGATGAATTTTTATTTTTTAGTATCTTTTTACTGTTGAGTTTTATGACTTATTAAATAATAATAATCAGTATTAAAATAGAATTATGCAAAATATAGTTCAATATCACTACATTTGATTGCTACAAAAAATGCATCATTCTAGATTGTGATTATGAAAATGCTTAAAGATTTTATTAAAGACCGTTTCCTCATATTTATGATACGAAACCGTTTTGGTCCCGATGTGCAAATTAACCAACGCAAGTTATTTCATTATTATAAAGATTGCACTTGCAATAGCAAAGTTCCTGCACTAAAAGATACCGGATTTAAAGTATTTTCTCAGTTTGAAGAAGACGGAAAGTTATTATTTATTTTTTCGGTATTGGGAATGGACAACAAAACGTTTGTAGAGATCGGTTCGGATGACGGCTTGAATAGCAATTGTGCAAACCTTGTTTTTAATTTTGGATGGCACGGTTTGTTTATAGATGGCAATGAAAAAGGAATAAAAAGAGGTGAAAAATTTTATTCCCGCTATCCGACCCCATTTAATTACCCCCCTAAATTTACTTGTGCCAAAGTGAAACGTGAAAACATAAACCAACTTCTTGAGGAAAAAGGAATTACAGGCGAAATTGCATTACTATCAATAGATATTGACGGTAACGATTACTGGGTTTGGGATGCATTAACCGTTGCCAACCCTAAAGTTGTAATTATAGAAACACACAACGAATTTGGATATGAAAATATAGTAGTACCCTATAACCCGGATTATTATTACCCGGGTAAGCACCCCATCTACCATGGCGCCTCACCTATTGCAATGGTAAACCTTGCCCGCAAAAAAGGATACAGACTTGTAGGAGCAAACGAATTAGGGTTTAATTTTATCTTTATTAAAAATGGTTTGGCTGATAGCCTCATTCCGGAAGTACCGGTAGAATCAGTATTACAGCATCCGTCTGTAATAGAAGGCTTTAAGAAATTTGAAGAAATAAAAGATTGGGAATATTTAAAAGGGTAATATAGCGTAACATTAGCCCAGTGAATAGTGGTTATTTCGCAATGTAGCTCCGTTTTCAGGCGCATAATTGAGAAATCTCGTATTGCGAGAATATGTTTATACAATGCAAATTTCTACATTTTTGCCATTTTATCATTCGTAAGAATCAAAATACAAAAGGCAGAAAATACAGTTCTATTTTTTCTCTATCCAATCTTCCGTAAAATTGTGTAGTTCCTTTTCTTTTGCAAACTTTTCCTTATTGTAGTCTATTGACCTATTTCTGGGAATTGATAACCTTTGCCATTCGTTTTTACTATATAGTTTGGCAATATATACTATTTGCCCTATATGGTAACTATAATGTGCTATTTGTCTATTAATGGCTTCAAGTGCAGTATGCCCTTCATTTCTTATATATATAATTTTATCAAGGTCGGTTTCTGTAATATTATTTAATGCTTTAAATAAACAATCCCAGCCATGTTCCCATTTTTCTAATAATACAGTTTTGCTCCATACTTCATTTTCAAATTCTGCGTCACGGTTTCTCCATGGTTTTTCTCCATCACTTATCAAAAAATCTGTCCAGCGGCTAAGCATATTACCATATAAGTGTTTTACAATTATTGCAATACTGTTACTGTCTTCATTTGCCTGCCACCACAGGTGTTTTTCATCTACCTGTGCAATTGCTTTTTCACCCAGTTGCTTATACATTCTAAATAACTGTATTGCACTATTTAAATAAGTAGCATTCATTTTAGCAGGTATTATATTGTTATAAAGTCAATTTTAAATTAAACGAAAATACCTTTACTTTTGGTGTACCGAATAAAAAACGAAAACGAAAAGAACTAATTATTTAGTATTTACGTTTCTAAAAAAAAATGGTTTAAAAAACAGTCATTTATCATGATAATTTTTCCTTCTGAAATAAAAACGTCTCAATTACATGCCTATTTATTAGGTTCTATAGCACCACGTCCTATTTGTTTTGCAAGCACTATAGATAAAGACGGACAATCTAATTTATCGCCATTTAGTTTTTTTAATGTATTTGGCAGTAAGCCACCCATTCTTATCTTTTCGCCGGCTCGAAAGGTTAGAGATAACACTATTAAGCATACGCTCGAAAACGCTTTCGAGAACGGTGAGGTTGTAATTAATGTTGTTAATTACAATATAGTACAACAAATGAGCTTGGCAAGTTGCGAATATCCTAAAGGCACAGATGAGTTTGTAAAAGCCGGATTTACTAAAATAGCTTCTGAAAAAATAAGACCTTTTAGAGTAAAAGAATCGCCGGTGCAGTTAGAATGTAAGGTAATGCAGATAATAGAAACCGGTAAAGAGGGAGGGGCTGCAAATCTTGTTATATGCGAAGTATTGTGTATGCATATTAATGATGAGATTTTAGATGCTAACGGACAAATTAATCCGCATAAAATAGACCTTGTAGCAAGAATGGGAGGCGATTACTATTGCAGAGCGTCTGGCGATGCTATTTTTGAAGTTGCAAAACCGAATACTGCATTGGGTATCGGTGTAGATAATTTGCCAGTAAACATACGCACAAGCACTGTGCTTACAGGTAATAATTTAGGCATGCTTGCCAATTGCAATACAATACCGGTAGTTAGCAGCCTGTTTGTTGATGACCGGTTAAGGAATATTTATAGAAGTTTTACACACAATGAAATTGGATTAAAAAACGAATTGCATCATTATGCAAAAGAGTTATTAGATAAAGGAGAAGTAGATAGTGCTTGGCAGGTACTTTTGTCTTGTTAATTATGTTAGTAATGTGTGCATATTGTTGTGTTATACATAAAAGATAATAATTTGGTAATGTTGTAATGTGTACTTTTATATAACCAAAATAAGAATCTCATGTTATGGCGGAAATTTACGGGCGAACCATTAAAGTTACCGATAAAAAATGCAGTTGAAGAAACAATTGTAAGAGAAACAAATGCAGGCTACAAACTAAAAGTTTGTATAGGTACAGATTCACAGGTGCGTTACGGTGAAACAGAATTTGCAACAGTAATTGTATTTCTTAGAGAAAAACGTGGCGGATTTATGTTTATGAGTAACGACAAAACGAAACAACCTTTTTCGGTAAAAGAGAGGATGTTAGTAGAAGTGGCTCGTAGTATAGAAATTGCTTACGAACTATGCGATTTATTTAATAAGTATGATATTGACATGGAAGTTCATGCTGATATTAATACAAATCCGCAGTTTAAAAGTAATGAGGCTTTGCGAGAGGCAATGGGATACATTTTAGGTATGGGCTTTGCATTTAAAGCCAAACCCGATGCTTTTGCAAGCAGTTGCTGTGCCGACAAGCTGGTGAATTAATTAGAATATTCGCCTTGCATTTATATTAAATATTTAACTAATTGTCTATTTTTGACATTGGTATTGGCAATTTTTCCTACAAAACATAATTTTACTAACAATTTTAGTTTATTTTACGTCTTCTTAAATAGATAGACTAAAAACATAATAAATATTCCATTTAATCGTTTTAAATACACAAATAAATTATTATTTGAACTACTAATACATATTATATTATGAACAAATATTCTGTAAGATATTTTATATTAATATTGTCTTTAGTATATTCAAATTTAATTTATGGACAGAATCTGGTAAAAAATCCGGGTTTTGAACTAAAAAACGCTTGCCCTACCGACAGAGGACAAATAAATTATTGTCCGGCATATAATCACTTTCAAACTGCCATAGAATGGGTAAGCCCCTTAAACACAACGCCCGATTATTTTAATAGATGTGGCACTGCAAGCACAATTAAATTACCTAATTTATTAATAGACGGTTACCACGAACCACATAGCGGCGATGCTTGTGCGGGTATTACTATGTTTTCGGGGGCGGTATATAAAGATACAAGCGACTATTGGGCTGAATATCTTGAAACAAGACTTGCTGATAAACTAATAGCCGGACACACTTATTATGTTAGTTATTATATATGCCCTACTTACCATGCCAAAAAAGTATTTAACATTATTGCCATTGACAATATAGGTGCAAGACTAACTGTAAATATGCTGGATACCATTTGTAAATCGCCCATGTATTTTTTAAATGGCCCTGCTGATATACAAACCCCTACTGGTTTCTTTATTACCGATACAACAGAATGGACCTTAATATCGGGACAATATACTGCTACCGGTGGCGAACAATGGCTTACATTAGGCTCTTTTTACCATAGCAATATTAATGCTAAAATGCTCTATTTACCTATAAACAACACCGATACTAGTAATAGTGCCTGCTATATGCTTGTAGATGATGTTTGTGTAATAGATATGGGGACAGCCCAACACTTATTGATACTACGATATATACACCTCAATTGCCTATTAAAATAGGTTATGGCTACCCCAAAGGGCAACATAAATGGTATAATGGCGATACCACCGAAACAATTGAAGTAAATAGTATTGGCAAATATTACAGACAACGCTGGAGCGATTGCAGTTATTATATAGATACATTTAATGTAGCCGAAATGCCCGTGGAAAGCTGTGTATGGTTACCAACAGCTTTTACGCCTAATAACGATGGGGATAACGACTATTTTGGTCCGGGAAATATATATTGCCAACCCGATTTTCAAAATTTTAGTTTTGTAATTTATAACCGGTGGGGACAAATAGTTTTTGAAACGTTCAATCCGGGAGTAAAATGGGACGGTAGGCATAATGGAGCAAATATGGAAATAGGAGTGTATCACTATGTGCTAAAATATACTTATGGAGGTAGTTTTTCGAACCATAACCAAAACCCTAATACATTTAAAATGCTCACAGGCGATGTAACCCTAATACGATAAAGGAATGCACTTTGTAATGAGTATGAAATAATACTTAATAAATAAGCCATCAGGAATGATGGAGTTCGTTAATAACCGGCAATGTTATGTTACTGTAATTGGTTTACGAATATTGCACAATTATTTCTAGTTTTATCGTCCACAAGCTTACGTTTTTCTATTACAAAGTTGAAGCATAAAATAGCTAAAACATTATAAAACAAAGCCTTTTACTAACAAATAAATTTTGTTATGCACATAAAAACAAGCCAAAAACAGTTTTCTTTTTAACGACTTAGGTTAATATTTGCAGTTATCACATTCGTAATTACGGTTATCGCATTCGCAATAATAGCACATAAAGGTTGTATTTGTTCAAGATTTACTTCCATATCCCCATCAAGTTCAATATTAATAGGGGTACCTTCATTACAATCTAAGTTGGTGATAAGAATAGAATTTTCACTAATTTTTGCTTGTAAAAACATCCATACAATATCAACTTTAGGATTGTTTGGACTAGAAGATATCCAAGGCGCATGAATATTTACACATTCAACTAAGTTATAGCCACCAATTACAATTTTTATTCTACCGGAGTTATCTATTAAATGCTCATAACTGATATAAACATTAAATCTTCCCCATGCCTTATTCGTTAATACGCTATGGAAATTATAGTTATGTCGAGGATGATGATAATCACAACCGGTTGCGATTGCCATAGAAGTAATCAATTTTCGAAAATAAGTTCTTGTGTCATTAAAATTTACATGCTCACTGTAATTAGATTGCCATAAATTAAAATAAGAAAGCACGGTTACTGGAGTAGGCATGTTATAATTTTAAGGTAAAAAGCATGTTATAAATGGCAATATACAAGCAATTATTTGATTTGTTACAATTTATTATTAGTTATATACAAACTTACTTTGCACTAATTGAAGCTTAATTCATTACAATTCACACCCTTTCCTTACCTAACCATCCTTTCGCTTAGCTAATGCGAAGAGAGTAAAAAAACCTATCATTAAAAATATATAGGTAAAAACAACAAATACAAAATAAATAATTGCTGCTCCTGCACTAAAAAATTGTAATTGACGGGTATAGGTATATCTAAACGTAAATAAGATACTTATGGGTATGGCAAACCACATACAATTTAATTTAGTTCTTGTACTTAAAAATTCTTTTACTAAACTCATTTATCTTTTATTTAATGTATTTATGTTTTTATTTATTTATTGTTTTTTTCATTTCCATAACATCCATTTCCAAGTCGGCAAGACGGTGGTACACCTCCGACGGTTCGCTGAAATCGCTGCTTATTTTCATTCTGCCATACCAAACTTCTTTAACATCTTCGGGGTCTATTTCTATTGTCGGGAATTCGTGCCGGTGTGCTATCGTATCCGATTTTAGGTATAACTTACCTCTTTCTTTAAGTCTGTTAATTACCCGTTTTACTGCCACGCCACCTTTATGCACTATTACATATACTCTGTTATCTCTTATTTTGTCTAGTTCATCAACCCATTCGCCTATTATTCGGTCTCCGTTAAGCACATTAGGTGCCATAGATGGTCCTTCAACCTCAAACATTCTATAAGTAGCATTCGTAAGTCCGGGTAGCCTGAAAGTAGGTAGTGTTTCCATAAATTCAGAATCCCCATATCCGTTAAGGTAACCGGCTCTTGCTTTTATGGGTACATATACAATATTATCGTTACCGCTGCTGTCTATTGTTAATATTTGCGGTATTTTATTATATGTTTTTTGGTTTTGGTGGGGTAAATAGATGGAATTATTTTTTTGTAATTCTAAATCAGTAACTGTTTCCAAGTTATTTGACAAAATAGCATCAATTGAAATTCCATAATACTTGGAAAATGTGAGTAGGTTTTCAATATTCGGTTCGCTGATTCCTGCCTCGTAATTGGCAATCGTTGTTCTACCTATACTTATGTCAGATGCAAGCGCATCTTGCGTTTTGCCGGTTTTTTTTCTTAAATATTTTAAGTTAGTAGCTAAGAACATAGTGCAAATGTATAATTAAAATTCCACAAAATTTGGAAATGACAATTTTATTGGAATATCTTTGTACAGAAATCAGTACAAATAATTACAAAAGTATAAATAAATATTATTTGTGCCAACTAATTTGTATAAAATAGACTATTAAAAATTAAGAATAAAACATCACCATATAAAACAGATAGAATGACAAACGAACAGAAATTACAGATAAAGAATGCATTGGTGCGTTATGTTGCCGATTTTACAACCCAATACGATGCGGCAGTAAGCCTTATTAATGTTAGCAATGCCTCTATAACATTAATAGTAAGCGATAATTGGCAATTAATAAACAAAGAACAGTGGTGCCATATAGCAGAGCAGGTAGGCTTTTATGATACCCGGTTGGTAGCAGCAGACACAACGGCAACACTTTTATTACGGCTGCTTATGGGCGATGCCAAACGTAATAAACTTTGCTATGGCATAGCAGCAAGCACAGGTATAGGCAAAACATTTATTGCAAAAAACTATACCCGCGAAAACGATAATATACTATTTGTAAGCTGTAACCCAACCCAAAATCGCAGAACATTTATGATGCAAGTATGCTTTATGGCAGGTATAGACACAAGCGGTACTGTACCTGAGTTAATAAAAAAATTAAGCAACTATTTAAGTAAAAAAGACGACCCTTTACTTATAATAGATAATGCCCATGTGCTTAAAAACAGATGTCTGCACTTATTGGTACTGCTTAAAGCAGCACTTACGCCTTTTGCAGGCATAGTAATTATGGGTAACGAAGACTTACGTATTAAAATTACAGAAGGCATAAACCTAAAGAAAATAGGTTTCGATGAACTTTATGAGGCTATTGGTAAACAGTTTATTTCTATACCTGCACTAATTTATAATGACACAGAACTAATATGCAATGCGAATAATGTATATGATGAAGATATAATTAAATATATAAACACCAAATGTAATGGCAATTTACATTTTGCAGCACGCTTAATAGAGCAAGCACAACTAAAATATGCCGCTTAATACTATTTATTGGCAAATTATATTTCACTACATCCTATTTCATCATTAAAAATTAGTTCCATTTATATGTATTATACTACCACAGACCATTTTTCTACTGCCCGAAGAATTACGCGTTTAGCCCAACGACAAATAAAAGACAAAACAGGCTTAAAAGTTGATTTATTATTATCTACGGCAGGTAAGTTATCTAAGTCGCCAGATGCCATGTTATGCACTATAGCCAATTCATTAAGTATGAGTGGTTTGTGTTATCAGCTTAAAGACAAATCGAGAGACCTTACTGAGCTTCGATTTTTGGGTGCTCATTTTTTAAGGAAACACTTTCCGGGCATTACACTAAAACAAATTTGTGTGCTTTTTGGTGGCAGAGACCATACATCTATACTATATTCACTAACCCGAGCAACAGCATTACTAACCGGCAAAGACCCACAGTTTTCTAAAAAGTATAATATAGTTCAAAAATCTATAAACGAATGGCTATTAAGCGAAGCATAAAAATAGCATTAAGCTACCAACGCATGGAAGCACTAAACGAAATATGTGAAGAAATGATTGATGATTTTAAACCTGCAAACGAACACCAAAACTTACTCTATGCCTTTTTGTTAGAACTAAGACATAGAATAACACAACTGTTGAAAAATAATCAAGCAAACTACTTCCTTACTTTTTTATCTATGGAGGCAATAGCTTTCTACCAATTATGGCATATTATGGACATAAGACACGATAAATATGCTGCCCTGATAGTAGATGCAATCATGAAAAAATTGAGTTCGCTAACCTAAAATATTATTATAAATTTAAAATTTAAAACTCTATAAAATGGGCTTACTACATTCTAAACGAATTACATCTAAAACAATAGACGTAAACAGTACACAATTTGAAGACGCTATGGCACGATATAATGAAGCCACACTGCGAGAAATAGAATTAAAACAATTGCTTGAAAACGAAGTAAACGAACTTGTAAGTAAATATAGCCAAGAGCTTGATGCTATTGCCCAAATAAAACAAGCAAGTTTTGGCTTAGCGCATACCTATTGCTTACTAAACAAAGAAACCTTGTTCGACAAGCGTCGGAGCATTGGCACTCTGTATGGTATAGCAGGGTTTAGATTAGGCACACCACGACTAAAAACCTTAAAAGGAAGCAATTGGTCTAACATATTAACGGCATTAAAAGAACATTTACCGGCATACATACGCACCATTGAAGAACCGGCAAAGGACCTGCTGCTTGCAGACAGAAACAAAGAAACAGTAGCCCCGCTATTATTTAGCATAGGTGTGCAAGTAGTGCAAGACGAGCTATTTTATATAGAACCAAAAAAAGCCGCATAATCTATAAGCCCCTATAAACCTATTACTATTTGAATAATGTTGTTTGTGTTCTTGAATCTGGCGACCTAGCCAGTTGATTGAATTTGACACCAAGATTATTGGGCTTATTAGAATATAGTAGTATAGTAAAACACCCACGAATGCGAAAATTTTTATTGATTTAATTTTTATATATTTTTTTTATATGCTTTAATGTTTTAGGGATAATCTAGCTAAGAACTTTGGTGAGTTTAGTTATGCAAAAATTTTATATAAACAAATAGATTATTTTATTTCCAAAAATAGTTACAAACAACAAAAAATATACAATATTATTATTATACAATATGTAAATAATGTAACGAATAGAAGGATTAATATAATAGTTTACATTTTAAATCTTCCTAATTTTACATATTGGTTATTGTAAAATATACTTAAAATAATAAATATAACAAACAACATAATGACTACAAAACAAATAGTACTCGCCTCAAGACCACTTGGATTACCTACTGTAGCAAATTTTAAATATGAAAACACAGTATTGCCTAACTTGCAGGAAGGTGAAATACTGCTGCAAGGCTTGTTCTATTCAGTAGACCCTTATATGCGTGGCAGAATGAATGATGCCAAATCATACTCACCACCTTTTCAACTAAATGAACCGATTCAAGGTAGTGTAATTGCTAAAGTATTAGAGAGTAAATCAGATAATTTTAAAAAAGGAGATACAGTGGCTGGATTCTTTCCTTGGCAAGAACAATTTATATATAATGGAAAAGGCTTGCAGAAAATTGATGCAACCATTGCTCCATTAAGTTATTATCTTGGTATTTTGGGTATGACAGGTCTTACTGCTTATTTTGGATTAATGGATATTGGTAAGCCCAAGGCAAAAGAAACGGTTGTAATATCTGGTGCTGCCGGTGCTGTAGGCATGGTTGTAGGGCAGATTGCAAAACTGCAAGGCTGCCATGTAGTAGGAATTGCGGGGTCTGAAATGAAAATAAAATTGTTAAAAGAATTGGGTTTTGATGACGTAATCAACTATAAAACCACGATTGATATTAAAAATTCAATAGCAAATTTGTGTCCAAACGGAATAGATATATATTTTGATAATGTAGGTGGTGAAATATCGGATGCTGTAATAAATAACATCAATTTTCATGCAAGAATTATTTTGTGTGGTCAAATATCTTTATATAATAATACTGAAATACCAATGGGACCAAGGTTGCAACCCACGTTGCTTACAAGAAGTGCATTAATGCAAGGCTTTATAATAGGCAATTACCAAAGTCGTTTCCCTGAGGGTATTCAGCATTTAACGAACTGGGTAAAAGAAAACAAATTGATATTTAAGGAAACAATAGTTCATGGTTTCGACCAGTTACCGGCAGCATTTATTGGCTTATTTGATGGCGAAAATATAGGTAAAATGATTGTTGAAGCTTAGAACCTTATTTTTAAAATATAATGAGTATTTTATTTATTATATTTTGAAGAATATAGTAATAAATAGTAACAACAAGCATTTTGGCTTACATAAGGGGAACTGATTTAATGTAATGGCTATAAAGGTAATTGATTGAAATCAATAATAAACTTACCTCGTTTCATTACTTTTGATTTATAATGCAAAAAAAGATTGATACAGACCAGTAATAAAATTGTTGCAAGTGTAATAGGTGCCGGAAAAGTGTACAAAGCCGGCGATACCGTTATAACCGCACTGCAAGCAAGTTCTATGAATTTGCGAGCTGGTGAACTTACGCTTATAATTGGTCCTTCAGGTTCGGGTAAAACCACTTTGCTGTCTCTGTTAGGTTGTGTTATTTACCCAAGTTTTGGTGAGGTTTGGATTAATGATATTAAAGTTAATGAATTAAGTGAAAAAAAGCTTGCACAAATAAGGCTAAAAAAAATAGGCTTTGTTTTTCAGAAATTCAACTTGATTGCTCCACTCACAGCACTAGAAAATGTTATGATGCCGCTCATTTTACAAGGTGTAAGAGAAAAGGAAGCAAAAACAAAGGCTACTGCTGCACTCGAAAAAGTAGGAATGGGCGACAGAATGAAAAATCTTAGCAACGACCTTAGCGGTGGGCAACAACAGAGAGTGGCTATAGCAAGAGCATTAGTTACCGACCCTGAAATGATGTTATGCGATGAACCCACTGCATCTCTGGATATAAAAAGTGTTGGTATTGTAATGAATGAATTGAAAATGTTAGCCACGCAGGGTAAGGCCGTTGCTGTGGTTACACACGACACCCGTCTCACTCCATTTGCAAACCGTATAATCTATGTAATAGACGGTAACATATCTGATAAACCGATAGAAGAAGAAATAGCTCAAAAATAAATTTCAATTATGAAACAAGTATTTTACTTATTAGTGTTTTTATCAATATTAACTTCATGTGGTAGTGTTGATGTGAAAGATAAGGATGGTCCAATTAAGTTAATTAGTGCTACTACTGACAATCAGGTAGTTGGCATTGGCAAAATAGAACCGGAAGGTGATATCATTCAATTGTCGTCTCCGGTGAACGGTATTGTTCAGAAAATTCTGAAAAAGGAAAATGATACAGTAATAAAAGGAACGGCGATTTTGGAATTAGAACATCAATTGGAAGACGCAAAAATATATCAACTTAATAGCGAGGTTAACACACAGGCAGAGCAGATAAATGTAGATGAAGCCGGTATAGATGAGTTTTCTGCAAAGTACAAAAATGCAGTTTCGGAAGTAGAACGCATGCAACGATTGCTGCAAAAGGGTGCAGAAACGCAACAGGCAGTGGATGATGCTACAACCAATCTTAAATCCTTTCAATCAAATCTGAAACGATTACAGGCAAGTGTGGTTGTTTCAAAAAGCAAATTGTTGGAAACTAAAGCAGGATTACGGATAGCTGAAGTGGAGCTTGAGCAAAAAATAATTAAAGCACCCATAAACGGAAAAATATTAGAGATAAGCACGCTAATAGGAAGCTCAATTGATACACGGCAGTCGTTTGCACAAATAAGCCCTATATGCAAAACAATTGCAGTATGTGAGATTGATGAAATGTATGCCGATAATGTTACGGTAGGGCAAAAAGCTTGGGTTCGCAATGTTGGCTCGACGGATACTCTTTCTAAAGGCTATGTTTTCTTTGCCTTCACTTTCCTTAAAAAGAAATCGCTATTCACAGACCAATCGGGCGAGAAAGAGGACAGGAGGGTAAGAACAGTTAAAATAATGCTTGAACAGCCTGATAAATTACTATTGAATGCAAGGGTGGAATGTGTAATAGATATTTCGAGTAGTCTTAAAAAATGAAACAATGTTAAAGATTGCATGGAAATTTATAAGGTTTGACAAAGCGAAGAGTGTTGGCGTGGTGGTGGGTATTCTTATAAGTACTTTTTTAATAGGGCAGCAATTAGGTATATTTTTCTTCCTATCAGGTCTGATGGGTGCATTGGCAACAGATGTAAAAGCTGATATATGGGTGGTAGACAGCAAAACTAATGATGTAAATCAATTAGGCAGGCTTGATATTAGAAACCTTAGGGCCGTGCAAGGCATAAATGGAGTAAAGGAGGCATTTCCTATTATAATTACAGGGGCATCTTGCAACTATAAAAACGGAAGCAGCGGAGCAATCACTTTAATAGGGGTAGATGCCAACCAAATAAATGCAGTTTTAAGTCCGCAAACAATAACTGCAGGTAACCCCCGGGATCTGCAATTAGATGGAGCTGTAAGTGGGGAGTTCTTTGAAAAAAAGAATCTTGGCGGAGAAATTGCTCTTGGTACAGATTTTGAAATAAATGGGAAACGAGCATTTTTCGCATTACAAACCAAAGGTTTTCGCGGCTTTGGTAGCAGTTTTTGTGTTACAACTATCAAAAGAGCACGCTTTTATTCCAATCAGTCTGTAAATACAATAAGTGCTGTTTTGGTAAATCTGCAACCAGGTGTTAATGCAGATGAAGTTGTTACAAATATTAATAATAGCATTCGGGGTATTCATGCATGGCGAGCTAAAGCACTTGCAGATTCGTCAGTAAAAAAAATACTTTCCAGTAGCGGTATAGCTTTAAGTACAGGCACTTTGATAATTTTTGCCTTAATAGCCGGTTTCTTCATTATTGGCTTAACTATGTATTCTTCTGCACTGGACAGGTTGAAAGATTATGGAACATTAAAAGCCATTGGTGCCGGCAATGGATATATAAGCCGCTTGATTCTTACACAAGCAATACTTTTTTCAATTGTCGGCTTTCTTATTGGGTTCCTTTTGTTGCAGGGGTTCAAATATGGAGTTGCCAAGTCTGGTTTAATATTTTCTTTCTCACCTTTAATGCTGCTCAGCATGTTCGGCACAATAGCATTTATATCCCTATGTGGTGCATCATTTGCTTTAAGCAGAATAAGAAGTGTAGAACCTGCTACTGTTTTCAGATAAAATTAAAAATGCTTTTATGAATAGGAAACTTTCTTTCAAAAAAATGCTGTCGGAAAATCTTCGCTGGTGTATTTCGGTTGTTTTTGTGCTTGTAATTGCGGTTGCAGCAAAAGCTCAAAAAACTTTAACGCTATCGCAAGCAATCAACAATGCAATATTAAACAGGAAAAATATGCAAGCAGGAAAATCAGACCCAATTATCCGAAAGTTGCAAACAGAAGCTTTGTATCGCAAATACCTCACACAGGTTAGCGCAGATTATAATTATATATACAACCCCCTTTTGCAAACGTCTATTTTGCCAATTGGTATATTTAATCCCTCCTATCCCCCCGGTGCTACCAAAAGTATTCAATTTGGTACTAAATGGTCGCAAACAGCCGGTGTAACACTTAGCCAACCATTAATTGATTTATCTATAAGCAGACAAATAAACGAGGCTAAATTGCAAGAACGTATTGCAGCTGCTACTCAAGCACAAACCGAATATGAACTTATCTATACAGTTGCTCAAGTGTATATTGACATCAATTTGCAGGAAACTAAGATTAAATCAGCCATTGCAGATACTAACAGAACTTGGGTGAGTTACCAATTGCTCCAAAATAGATTTGAACAAAAACGTTTACTTAAATCAGACCTTAATAAGAGTAAAATCAACCATAACAATGCTATCCAGCAATATGAAAATGCAGTATCCCTTTTAATAGAAGATAAAGTATATTTACTATTTTTAATTGGAGAAAACAGCATTGACCGAACCGACATCAAAGTTGATACCGGCTTTATAGAAACAAAGAAATTTAATATAGCTGTAAAGCAGCCGTTATCAATATCAATCCCCGAACTACAGCAACTGGAATTACAAGGCAAAATGGCAGAAACACAAATTAAAACCGAAAAGGCTAATTACCTGCCAACACTAAGCCTTAAAGGCTATTTAGGCGCTAACCAATACACTAATAAGCTAGACCCAACAGCAGCCAATACCTGGTATGGACTAAGTTATATTGGTATTTATTTAAAGTATCCACTATTATATGGAGAAAATAAAAAAAATAAAATCCAGCAACTGCAATTGCAGTCGTTGCAGTATTATCAAAAGAAAGAAGACAAATATGGTCAATATTATAAAGATGCGCTTACAGCAAGAATTAAAATGGAACGGGTTTTGGCTGAACTAAAAACGCAGGAAGAAAATATAATATTAAGTATTGAATCGATTGCTATTTTTCAAGAACGGGTATCAGAGGGGCAGGAATCTGCATCCCATCTAAATATTGAAGAAGCCGACTTGCAAAAATTGGATGCCGATTACCAGAGTAACAAAAAGCAATATTGGTTGTATTATTTAGATTATTTGAAGGCAACAGGCAATTTGGAGCTACTGCGGAATTAAAAGTATATTCTGATTCCTTAATGCGTAGCTTTTCTATATAATAAATAATATATAAATAAATTAATACATTTATTTATCCTTTATTTTGTAGTGCTTTTTAGAAAACATGCATTTTGTCTGAGTATCCATCAACCTCTAAAGTTGATTGAATTTAACAACATGATTAATGGGCATGTAAAAGTGTAATTATACAGTAAACACAACGAAAGCGAAAAATGTAGTAGGGCTTAAAATATTTCTCTTATTTCTTGATGCCCTAACGGAACATCAAGAAGAACAAGAAAATCTCTTCCAGCGTTGACTTTTACTTTATCCTTACAACAAACCTGCAGCTTTCAGAAGCATAATAAGTTCACCATCTTCAGTTGTTTCTTTTTCCGATTTATCATAAATTGATAACAGGAATACACTTTGATTCATTACTTTTACGCAAGTTATTATTCTTGCTCCACCACTTTTTCCTTTCCCTTTTGATGTGATAGCCATTCTTATTTTGTAACAATTTTTTCCTAACGAAGAGCCGGAAAAAGGATTTTCTTCAAGGGCTGATATAAGTGAGGCTAAATCATGATACAATGAAGGATATTTTTTATTTATTGACTTTAATTCTTTTTCAAAAAGTGAAGATGTAAATACTTCAAAGTTCATTGAGCAATTGTTTGGCAGATTTAAGTTTTATCTTACCTTGTGTATGTAACTCAACTTCATTAAGAGAAGTTTGGAAATCGTCCACCCACTTTTTTTGCTTTGAAGACAGTTTTTTTGGTTTTTTGGTTTCATCAATAACAATAAAGTCAAGTTCCTTAGCAAGGAGCATAAAGAAAGGTAGCTTGCTATCTTGAATATTTATTCTTAGTTCTGTCATTGGTATTACTATTAATAAATGCAAATTTACTCCAAATTTTATATTATTCCAAGATGATAAAAACAACCCTCTTTGGTTCTTCCGGATTTTCCGCAGGGAATCCGGAAGTGAGAATGAACCCCTATGATGGTATTTACTTGACAGTTCTTAATGAAAGTGATAGACTTGTTAGAACTCATTTATAACCTTACCAACCAAAATGCCCAATCGTTATTGAAATTCTTAACTATATATCTTTTCATATAACATCATTTCCTTGAATACGTTAAGATAACGCGATTATTCTTACTTCTTAATGCCCTATCGGAACATCAAGAAGAACGAGGTCTCTCATCAAGTATTAAAAGGTCAGTAAACTTTTAATGCAGAATAAATATTACGATTAAATTCTTCTTTCCTATTTATCAAGTCCCGCTCTTTACT
>CAIWXG010000102.1 GCA_903916555.1 uncultured Bacteroidota bacterium | reverse complement strand
TTTTTTGTATTTTTGAGCTACCTAAATAGGTAGTCTATGAGTCTTCCACAATGGGTGCTTCCCTTTAAAGAGCGAAAAACAGAAATCAAATTAGTGTCAGGAGGATACTATAAATATGCGGTTGAATATAAATACAACCCTGAAAAGAAGCGAACTGACAAGATAACGAAACAATTGTTGGGCCGCATCACTGAGGAAAATGGTTTCGTTGTCTCAGACAAGTTATCTCTTAAGAATAAGGCTGACCAGCCACCCAAGGTGGACATTAAAACCTATGGTCTTTACAGGCTGTTTAGGTTGCTTTTGGCAGATGATTTGAATAGTATGCTTAACTTATTCGATGCCGATATTAGTGAGACACTCTTTTCGGTTTCCATGATGCGTTTTGGATACCAATGCCCACTCAAAAGGATACCTTACCTCCATGCGCACGATTACTGTTCTGAACAATGGGCAAAATCAGGGATGGATGATAAAAAGATAAGTGCTGCGCTTAAGTTCACAGGAGAAAACAGGAACAAGCTGCTGGAATGGATGAAAGCCAGGATTGGTATATCCCAATCCGTTGCCGATAATTTTGTAATGATTGATTCTACACACATTCATACCTTATCAGAAAATATCCATGTCAATGCAAAGGGTTATAATCCACAACACCAATTCGACCCACAAATACGGCTCATGTATATTTTTTCAGCACAGCTCAAACAACCTGTTTACTACAGGCTCATTAATGGCAACATAACCGATGTCAAATCAATGAAAAAATGTGTGGAGGAGCTTGGTACACCAAATATTGTTTTTATTGCCGACAAAGGTTTTTACAGTAAACAGAACACTGCCGACTTACAAGCCAATAAGCTGCATTACATCATCCCTTTGTACCGAAACAATACATTAATAGACTACAAACCCTTACAGGATGGCAATTTTAAGCAAAAAATCAAAAAATATTTTTCTTATGAAAAACGCATCATCTGGTACTATGAATATGAAAATGAAGGGCAAAACATAGTTACTTACCTTGACGAACGTTTAGCGGTCGAGGAACAAAGTGATTATATTATACGAATAAAAACAAATCCTGATAAATACAATGAATCTGATTTTTACGAAAAAATCCACCGTTTTGGTACTTTAACTCTGGTAAGTCACTTAGCTAATGTGGCAACGCCGCAAGAACGCTACGAAATTTACAAACAAAGAAATGAAATTGAAATTATGTTTGATGCCTATAAAAATTTCCTCAAGGCTGACAAAACCTATATGCAGGATAGATATGTACTTGAAGGTTGGCTAATGGCTAATTTTATCGCTATGATTGCCTACTATAAGCTATTCATTTTGCTCAAACAGGCCAATTTGCTTTCTAAATACTCACCAATGGACATTGTTGAAATGTCCAAAAGCATTTTTAAACTCAAAATAAATGACAAATGGACTATTTCCGAAATGTCACTTAAAACTACTGCACTATTCAATAAAATAAAAATAGACTACCTAAATTGAGCGGAGTTAGGGATTAATATAAACAAATATATTAATAATTTATGTATTCGCATGGTATTATTTTACGCAAATGCTATACATATTAAAAAAATATTTTTCAATATGACAGAACAGTTACAAATTATTTTATTTAAATTACCTTTCTTGTGACTTTCTTTAAAAAAATTAAGAATAATACCGATAAATAGCTACATTTTACTCAGTGCCTTCTTTATCTCCTCATTTGCTGGACTATATAACTGGGCTTTCAAATAATAGGTTTTGGCTTCTGCCATTTTACCTGCGGCTACTTTTGTTTGTGCCAATAAAAGTAAACAGTCAAAATCGAATGGATAATGGTCTAAAACCTTTTTTAAATGTTTTTCAGCATTAGCATATTCTTTTCTGTAATAATACATTAATGCAATCCTGTAATTTGCTATGGTGTGAGTTGGTTCTATAGAAAGTATTTTTTCATAGGATTTAAATACGGCATCCCAATTTTGTGCTGCCGAAGTAGGATAAATATATCCCAACAATGCCTCTACACTATTCGGGCTTTGAATTGTTGCCAGTTTATAATATACTTCCGAATTAGTATAATCTGCTTTTTCATAATAAAGCCATCCCAAACGAAGGTTTATTTCGTAAGATTTTTCATTATAAATGCCTACTGCTTTTAAAGCAGCTATTGCTTTATCATATTCTTTTGCGGTTTCAAATGTATAACTGTTTTCGAAAGCCGAAACTTGCCTATCAGATATTTCTTGAGCACTTAGCAAAATTGTATTCATAAGAACTACAATTGCAAGGGTTACTTTTTTCATAAATTATATTTTAAAGTTAAATAAAACGAATTATAAATTACACTATTTTTGCTTTGTCCGCCACCATCTTTTTCATTTTGAAAAGTAAGCATTGGCGAGAATTTCTTTAATGGTTTAAACTGTAAAGTTAAACTGTATCTGTAGTTTAATGCTACAAAAGTATTAAAGTACTGCCCGTCATTATTATTAGCCCATGGCAAATTACCTTTTGATGTATAACTAAAATGAAACCAAACCTTACTTTTTACTTTTAATAAAGTATAGAAATTAAATGCCGAAGCCGAATTACTATTATTATCTATTAAATAAAAAGCACTAAATTTTGAATATAAAGGGCTTCCTTTTATAGGAAAAATATAAGATAGAGTACCCCCTAACTGAACTATATTACCAACTGTTGTAGTACTAATTGAATAAACACCATTTTGAAAATAGGGATAAGTTAGGATTTTATTTCCATTTATAAACGAATCTGACTTAGCTTTAATTGAATACTTTGTATTTATTTGATTTGCATTATAACTTATTTGAAATGCGGGCTCAATACCAATTGTAATAGCCCCCATTCTTTTTTCGATACCAAAAGCAATATTTAAAGAATGTAAAATACCTGGAATAGAATTAATATCGTTTTGCTTACCAAAAGTTTTTACAGTTGAAAGACCAATTGCCGGAAATGGTAGTGGCTTAGAAACAGAATCGGAATACGGAATGGAATCTACTGATGAATTATTATATAATGTTAAAGCATAATGAAACGAAGGCTTTATATACCAACCGTTTTTAATGAACTGTTGAATAGAATTAAAATATTCTATTTGTTTAAAGTCTCCGGTAGGGTTGTATTGTTGGGAGTAGATTAAATCTTGCATCAAATTCGTATTATCTTTCGGCTTACTGATTCTGCATATATCTGCATAAAACATATCACCCGCACTATTTTGATTTGATGACAATCTATCACCAATATTAAATAACAGGCATGAAGCACCTTTTTTAGTTACATTCTTTATTTCAGTAATTGAATTGTATTTATTATTAAATTGTTTGGCTTCAATGTCTAATCCGCTGTATAATAAACTATAATAAATACCCTGTGCCGCCTCTTTCGTTTCATAAATTGTAAATGCTTTTCTTGAATATTTTTCTGCACCCGAAAAAATGTTTCTATAAAAATAGGCTTGTTGTAAGCGAATATCCAAGTCGTAATAGTCTATTTTATGTTTTGCAATGCTGCCAAATTTAATTAGTTTTTGCCATTCATTTTTATCATACAGAGAATTAGATACAGAATCGCAATATGCAATACTGTTTTTTTGAGGTAATGCAGATACTCCACAAAATACACTAAATATTATGATGATTAATAAACGCAAGTAGCAGTAGTTTTTTTGTTTTTATTCTGAATCTCGACAATACTTATTCCTGACTTATCTATAGACATTTTACTATCTATTTTTTTTACATTTTTATTAAATACTCTCCCATTACAGTTTGTTTCAAAGATTATTTTCTCTGGATTCATGTAGTTATCAACTGCACCAAATTTAAAATTGTAATTACCATCAAGAAAATGATAAAAAGGGGCTAGAAAATCTTGAAACAACATTGGTAATTTATTAAAGAACACCTGCGGCATAAGCCAGTCATTAATTTCAATACCCTTATAACATCCCAATATTACTTTATGAAAAGAAATATAAAACTGATATAAGAAAGATTTTTTAGTTCCATAGAAATCAGTAAAGTAAAAAAGCACTCCATCATTTACAAAATAAGCAGACGATTTGGTTGTGTGGCAATAAAGATATTTTTTATTATAAATATCTACATATACAGACCATTTATTTTCTTTATTTTTTGCTCCATCAATTATATTCCAAACAATATTTCTACCGGGTATTAAACTAAATGCATTTAACAATAAAGAACTTGGTATAATGTTTCTTACTATTTGTCCTTCTTGTGGTATAGAAAAATTATGAAAAGAATATGCATTATTAAGTTTGACCAAATAATAAGCTATTGGGTAATATAAAGTCTGTGAGCCTATATATGGGTTTGCTTGCACCTGAAAATGTAAGTGTGGTTCAGGCGACCTACCACTACTTCCACAAGTAGCTATTTGCTCACCGGCATGTATCCAATCTCCTTCTTTAACCTTTATACTATCCGGCTTTAAATGAGATAGTTTGGTATATAAACCATCTGCATGCTTTATAATTACAGTGTTACCCCAATTCTGCACCAAATTTACATCCGAAATTAAATTATCCTCAATGCCATCTTTAATAGCTATTACATAACCCGAAGAAGGAGCAATAACAGGTAAATCGTAACAATAATAGTCTTTTACATCAGTACCCGGAGCTTTATAAGTAGCATTCATTTCATCTCTTACATCAAAATCCCAAGCATATTTCCAACCTTCTTTATGCGTAATGTTTCCCAAATGTCCTTGCGAAATTGTCCATTCGCCAATTATAGGTAAGTATATATGAAAGTACGTTTGACCTGCAAATCTCTTTTTTAAATAAAGGGTTTTATAGTGATTCAATTCAGGAGAATATTGTTGTAAATTAACCAATTCGAGTCCGTTTGAAAATTGCCTTATTTGCAAAACACCTACTACTAATAAAACAACAATAGTATAAGGCAAAGAGTATAATGGTAAATGTAAATGACCAAATACCGTATGTAATGCACTGAGAACTAATGCAGTAACTGGTATTACAAATAACAGCAGAAAATGACTTTTTGCAGATGGCACAATAAAAAAACCACCTAAAGCTATAGCAGCCAAAATGAAATTAAACCCGATGTAAGAATAAATTAATGGAGTAAAATCACCTTCAAAATTATAATAAAATAAATAGCCAATACTGAAGCCATAAATACTAAGAGCAAATGCCATTCTGGAACGAAGCAATAAACAAAATGCGATAATAATACCGGCAAGGTCATTGTATTGAAAAATAACAGCACTCAATGAACGAAAATAAAGATGCAAATAATCGCTAAAAGAAGTGCTATCAATCAATTTGGTAACATTAATAAACAAATTAGGAAACCATAATTGCAAACTAAATGTTTCTTTAGACACTAATTTAATACCTGTAAAATTAGATAAGCCCAATAAAATAACCCATATAGCAAGCAAGAACGGTAAACTTAAATATGGCAGTCCTATTTTACTCAACCGTCCGGCAATCCAGACAGTTAAGAAAAAAGTGAGCATAGATGTTATTACCAAAACCGTAAGAAAGGGCAAACTCATTTGGTAAAAGCTACCCATAGCCAAACCCAAAAGCAAAGCATTATATGTATAAGCACCATCGTAAATAGACGATATATTAAAATTAAAGAACAAACAACTTAACTGGCAGGTTACAATAGCAATAATACCGGATAGCCCTATGCCGGGGTCAAAGAATGATATTATCATTAAGGCAATACCTAACCAAATATTATTACTGAAATAGATTTGAGAATAGCTAAGCACTATACCTTTAAGATGATAAATAACATTCTTTGCCACTGCAAACATAGCTTATACTAATTTAAATTGTTTAAGAAATTCAGGCATTTCCTCATTTTTTTCAAGGTCTTTAAGAGATTCTTTTTTCTTAATAACATGAGGCTTACCCATTAAATCTATCATTACAACAGCTGGTCTTAGAGCTATAAACTGCATACTTTGTGTTACAGTATAAGCACCGGTATGATGCACAACTACTTGGTCGCCAGCATTTAATGGAGGTAAAGATATATTTTCTCTTATTACGTCAATGTTCATACACAATGGGCCATATAGTACAGTGTCTTCGGTATGCATACCAAATTCTTGTGCCGGAGAAATTTTATGGTCGTACCAGAAAGAGGTAAATAATATATTTACACCAAAGTCTAAAATAGTTGCTTTCCTGCCATCGCTTAATCTTTTATTGGCAATTACACTACCTAATAAAAACCCTGCATTGTCTATTAATGCCCTACCTGTTTCTAGATACAATGTTGGCAATTCGGTATTTTTGAAACCGGCATTAAGTAAAGCAGTACAAATAACTTCTGCATATTCACTTATTGGTGGTACAATATCAGAACCCTTTAAGAAACTGCCTTTCAATGTATTTTGTGATGCGAAACCACCACCCATATCAATATATTGAATTACGGTATCATATTTATTTTTAATACCAAGAGCTAAATCAGCCATTTTTGCAGCGGCTACACCATAAGCACTTGGTGTGAGCATATACGTACCTATATGTGTATGTAAGCCAACCAAATCTAATTTGCCTGATGCAAGAATCTTATTTATAGCGTCCCAAGCTTGTCCGGTTTCGTAATTAAAGCCAAATCTGTCCCACATAGGGTAGATACCGGTATCCATATTAACACGAATAGCAACACGTGGTTTTACTTTCATTTCAGTTGCAATATCTGTAAGCCTATATAATTCATCTAAATGGTCTATATGTATAGGTGAATTATTTTTAATTGCAACTCTTAAATCTTCATCTGTTTTGTCTGGTCCGTTAAAAATAATTTTATCTCCGGGTACACCATTGTTTATGGCTTTATCATACTCGAAACGGCTTACAACCTCTGCCCAACTACCTTCTTGATGATACACGTTACAAATTGCATTCAAGTAATTTGTTTTATAACTCCATGCAAATTGTACCTTAGGATACCGAGTTTCAAAAGTACGTTTAGCAAACCTTATATTTTCTCGCATTTGTCTTTCTGAAAACACAAATAAAGGGGAGCCATACTGCTTTATTAAACTTTTTACGGATACACCATCAATATGTGTAACCGGCAGGTATTCGGTACGAGTACCGAATTTATTCATCATACCGGTGTTTAATGGCCTTATTATTGGCCTTTCATATATTTTCTTTGCCATAATTATGCGTTTATAAATTAATGATTTAAAAATTAAATAATAAGTGTATAAAATTTGTAATTAGAATTAAAGTTCACCAACCGTAGATATTTTTTCAAATTCATTTATATCTACAATAAGGTCGTTGGAATACCTTATAAACATAGTGCCGATTTTGTATTCTGTAAAAGGTTTTACTTTTTTTCCCATGGCCAGATTTACAAGTACTTCCATTTGGTTTTGACCTGCCCCTACCGTTAAATAACACCAAGCAGGGAAACGAGGGTTTATTTCTAACAGATAATAATCTTCTTCAACTGTTTTTACAAACTCCATTTCAAAAGGTCCTTTCCATTTAGTACTCTCTACCATGTTTTTGGTAATTTCCAGTAATTTTTCGTTGTCTAATGTAATGCCAGCCCATGCCTTACCTTTATCTGTAATATACAATTTACGCATAGGTACAGCCCCCAATAAATTACCATTGCCATCGCCAATACCGCATACATTAACTTCAGACCCACGAACAAATGCCTGAATTAAAATAGGTAAGCCCCATTGAGCACTAATTTTATTAAAATGCTGCGAAGCCTGCTCCATATTATAAGCTACCTTGGCATCGTAAAATTTGCCTTTAACCACTACAGGGTAACCATATTGATTTGCAATAGCAGGTATTTCGAAGGTGTTGTAAACGGGTTGTGCTTTAGGAACATCTATACCATGCTTTAAGCCATATTCATAAAGATTAATTTTATGCCTTTCTTCAAATTGGTCTAATGTAGGTAAAACCATTTTAATATTAAGAACATTTTCTAATTGTTTTTGCAGTTTTATAAAATTATATAATTCTGCATCAAAATTAGGATAAAGGAAATCTATATTCTCTTGTTCATTAATGTAAGTAAGACGTTCGAACAGTACCTCCTGCCCTGCTGTAGGAAAAGGAATTTGGTACGTTTTATCTACATACTCGTGTAAATAAATACCCGGTTCCAATGCTTCGTAAGAAAGACCTATTATTCTTACATCAAAACTTTTAGCATCTCTAAGCCCTCTAATTATTGCTAAGCCAGGGCCCGGGCTGTCTATAGCATTTAAGCCGGTAACAGCTATCGTATATTTAGGCTTACTCATCGTCTAAAAGTTTATAGTTACGAAGTACCATAGTAAAGTCATAAAAATCCTTTTCGAAAGTAGCATCATCACAAAAATAGTCGTTCATGATGGCTTTTTTAATTTCATCATTTTCTTTATTCAACTTCATTAGTTGAACAATATCCATTCCTATCGGATTAACAGAGTAACTATCTCCGGTTGATGGATTAAATAAAAACCCAGTATCACTTACCGCTATATTTTTTTTAATTCTCATAAAAAGTGAATTTTAATGATTAAATAATTGCACCTAATTGTCTGCACAAAGATACGCTGACTGCAAAGCCTAAGCGTTACACTATTTGGTATTTAATGTGTAAGATTTGGGGGGATTTGGAATTTATCATATAATTTTATTTACGAATACTTCACTTTAAATAATTGCATTAAGAATTAATAAAAATCAATTTGTTTACGTTATAACTTAGTTATAACTTTATTTGATGGTTACAACAATAATAAATATTGGAAATTCAAAAGGAATAATTCTTCCCAAAAGCATTTTGAAACAATGCGAAATTGATGACCAAGTAAATATTAAAGTGCAAGACAAAACTATTGTTATAACCGCCGCTATTCCTCTTATAAAAAGAAAAGAATGGGGAAAAGTATTTAAAAAAATGGCTAAAAATGGAGATGATGAATTGGTAATACCCGATGTAATTAATAATGAAAATACGGATGAGTGAATATAGGCACTAAAACAATCAACCATACGTTTAATGTGAATGATTAAGATACTACTCCTTTTATTCTATTGTTTTATTTCAAATTCATTACTTGCACAAACCATAAATACAATAGCAGGTAATACAATTGCAGGATATGCAGGTGATGGATTTGCAGCAACCAATGCGTCTTTAAACCAACCTTATGGAATAGCTACAGATAATATTGGAAATGTATATATAGCAGATAGAGCTAATAACCGTGTTCGCAAAATTACTGTTTCCGGTATGATAGCTACAATTGCAGGGAATGGAATAGCGGCATTTAGCGGAGATGGCGGCAGTGCTACTACAGCAGCAATAAATAATATTACGGGTGTTGCTATTGACAGAAAAGGGAATGTGTTTATTGCAGATAAAGGGAATAATAGGATACGGAAAGTAGATACATTTGGTGTTATTTCTACTGTTGCCGGCACAGGTATTGCCGGTTTTCTTGGTGATAGTAGCATATCAACTGTAGCACAACTTAATAACCCTCGTGGTGTTGCTTGTGATGCAGTAGGCAACGTGTACATTGCCGACAAGGAAATGACAGGATTAGAAAAATAGATACTCTTGGTACTATTACCACAATAGCAGACTGTGGAACAATGGGTTTTAGTGGTGATGGTGGCACTGCTATCTTAGCTCAATTTAAAAATCCCTACTCCGTAGCTATAGACTCGTTTGGTACTATTTATGTTGCCGATGTTGACAATGAACGTATTCGTAAAATTGATGTATCGGGTAACATTACTACTATTGCCCGAAATGGGAGTGCAGGCTTTGCTGGTGATGGCAGTGCTGCTACTTTAGCATCTTTAAATGAGCCAATTGGTGTGGCAGTTGATATAAACGGAAATATATTGATTGCTGATGGTTGTAATAATAGAATAAGGTGGATAGACAAATCAGGTATTATTAATACTATTGCCGGTAACGGTACATCCGGATTTGGAGGCGACGGTGGACAGAGGCATTGTTAGCAACATTAAATAATCCTTATGGTATTGCAGCATCTAATAATGGAACTATTTATATAGCTGATTATGGAAATAATAGAATTAGAAAGATGCTTACCCCAAATGGAATTGAAACAATACAAACAGCAAACAAGGTGCTTATTTATCCTAACCCGGCAAATAGTTCAATCACTGTTACAAACCTTACAGGCATTCATTTAATTTCTGTTAGTGATTGTTTAGGTAGAGAAGTATATCATACAGAAATAAACCAAAACAGGCTTTTAAACCAAACAACTGAAATACAATTACCTTTATTGAAAACGGGTTGTATGTACTTAGAGCAAAAGGTATAAATACATGTGCTACTGTTCAATTTATGATACTGAGGTAGTGTATTGGGGTCGTTTGCATATAAATATGTGAAAGATTCATAATTAGTAGCGGAAGACAAATATTTTAAACCTAAACCCTATAATAAGTAATCAAAACCTTTTTCAAATTAAAGAAATGTACTCTTTATATAAATCATTTGCAAATAGTTGTTTATTTTTGCAATTTTCAATATTAAACATTTTACTATAATCATTGTTTAATGCCAATTGCAACGCATTGGTTTGGTATTCAATATTATCAAAATATATTTTTGGGTGTTTCCATTCATCTAATAAATAATTAAATGAGCCTGTGCAATTACCAATAATCCAAATAGGAATTTTTAAACTACATAATTCATAAAATTTAGAAGGGATAACTTGCCTTAATCCAAATGACCAAGGTATTACTAAAAGGCAATCAGAGTTATAGATAGCATTATAATATTGCTCTCTATTTAACCAACCCAAATAATTAATTTTTATATTTTCTTTAATTGCAGTTGAAAATATATCATAAACATATTCTCCGCCGGCAATATTTAATACAATGTTTTTGTTACTATTTATAAATTTATCTAAAACGTTTTCTAATACATATAAAGATTGTTCTTTCTTGAAAATAGAACCACCATAAAATATATTAAATGTTGATTCGTCTTTTACATTTTCATGTGTTTTATTTTCTGTTTCATTTGGTATTGCATGTCGTATAGTATTTATTTTAATACCTAATATATTGCCATCTTTTGTAGCCCATTCCGGAGAAACCTGCACTATTGCTTTAGCCGTTTTTAAAATATTTTTCGTCCAAATAATATTATTATTTATTAATACTTTTGAAATTCCTTCGCTTACTTCATCTTGCAAGTCAGCAATCCAAGGTAGATTAAATTTCTTAGAATAAAAATTACCTAAAATAAGAGGAGCTCTTGGGGTAAAGAAGGACATTATTAAATCCGGAGTTTCAATTTCAAATTCATTAAATAATTTTATAACTTGTTTTGTCCATTCATAAGTTCTATCACCTAAAAATGTTACATAATAGTAAGTAATCAACTTTCTAAATAGAACATTTTCCTGAATAGCATTGCTATTTTCAGTATATTTAACTGCAATTCTGGTTATATTTTCTGAAAATTTTGAAATCTTATAAGAACAGTTTACACATTCATTAATACAATCTTTATGTATAACTACTACCTCCCAATTATTATCAGAAAAGGATTCTGCAACTTGTTTTATTCTTCTTGATAGCGCAGCACCTTGCTTAGAATTAAATCCTTCAAATTCCCAAGAAAAAATCAATAATTTTTTCTTCTCATTTTTTGACATATAATTTTATTTTATTTTATTATTGGTTCTAATTCATATTTTTTAATTATAAAACTTTGCGTATCAAAATAGATTATCTAATATTTAATTTGAAACTCAAATTGAATGTAAAGATAAGTTGATTATACAATTTTGATTAGAATTGATGAAAATAATGATAGGTAAGTACTAATAAGAGCGGAAGACGAGACTCGAACCCGCGACCCTCAGCTTGGGAAGCTGA
>CAIWXG010000101.1 GCA_903916555.1 uncultured Bacteroidota bacterium | reverse complement strand
TTAATTTAATTTATTTAATATATGTAATTTAATGCTTGTTTCAAAATATTCTGTTTAGGTTAAATCCGTATTATACAGAACATATTATTATATAAATTATGCAAAAATTAAGTACCGGTAAAATTAAAAAAATAATTTATATTTAAATAAAAAAATTAATTGAGCAAATATTTTTTTAAAGATAGCACTATTTAACTATTTATATTGAAAGTAACAACATTAATAAGTTATAACTTTGGTGTATAATTAAATATGACAAGTATTTTATGAAAAAATTTTTGATTTCCGGATTAACGATTATTACCATTAGCCTTTTTAGTTGCGGTGGTAACAATTCCCAATATCCCCAAGAACAAAACAATGTTTCCGTTTCTCCTCTTTCTAACAATGTTTCTATACAAGCAGACAAAGACAATGCAGCTTTCGATGTGAATGCACTCTCTTCTATTGCACGCACCTGCACAGACCCTAAAGTATTAGAAGAGAAAATAAACGACCCGGCAAGTAACATTAATAATTTAGATTTAGATAAAGACGGCAAAGTTGATTATCTAACAGTAACCGAAGAGGGACAAAATGTATTAGTAATAAAAGATGCTAATGTTGACCCTGCGGTTGTAGTGGCTAATTTAACAATTACACCCAATAATGATTCTAAGACAGCCAGTATGCAAATACAGGGTACACCACAGTATTGCGGGTCATACAACACCTATTACCAACCTTCTATATCTTTTGGAGAAATTCTTTTTTTGAGTTATTTATTACGACCGCATAGTTATTATCATCCCTATTATGGCTATCATAATTACCCTTCTTATTATACTACACGCAGAACCGTAGTAAGAACAACCTACAGACCTACAACATCACCTTATGTAAGTAACAGGGGTGGTAATACACCAAGTAGTAGGTCTAGTATAGGTAATCCATCATCATCGCAACGCAAGTTTGATGTTAGAAACACTAATAGACCTGTTGGTAGCGGTGGTTTCGGCAATAACAGAGGGTCGTCTTCGCAGCCGGCATCTCGGCCTTCCGCACCATCTTATCATCCATCGCCTGCACCAAGACGTTCTTTTGGTGGTAGAAGAAGATAATTTATAAAATACATAAATAAATTTTAAAACAATTAAATTTTAAAACACATGAGTTTATTACAACGTTTATTCCGTATCGGAACAGCTAATGCCAATGCCATTGTAGATAAAATGGAAGACCAAATAAAAATGGCAGATCAAATAGTTCGTGAACTAAGCGAAAATCTTCAGGAAGCACTTAATGCAGAAGCACAAATTAAAGCAACTGCATTGCAAACACGTGCCAATGAGCAAAAAGAGCGCACTGCTGCAAGCGATTGGGAATCTAAAACCAATCAATTATTAGATGCCGTAGAGCAAAAAAAGATTGAAGAAGCCAAAGGCAATGAGCTTGCTGCACAATCAGCAAAATCTTATCAGGAACATTTGGATGCAGCTAACAAATATGGTACTGATGCTACAAAGCAAGAAGCTGCCATTGCACAGATGGATATAAAAATAAAATCGCTTAGAGATGCAATCACAGAGGCTAAGCACCGTACTGAAATGATTAAATCAAATTCTAAAGTTGCAGATGCATCATTAGCTATCAATAAAGCTTTATCTAATATTGATACCGATGGATTAATGGCAACATTAGACCGTATGGAGGCAAAAACAACAGCAACCCAATTTCTTGCTGATGCACATGCTTCGGTTGCAGAATCTACAATGTCAACAGAACAAGAAATAAATAAGGTATTGGCTTCTACTACATCCAGCAGTGCATTAGATGCTATAAAAGCAAAAAGAGCATTGTCTAATAATTAATTACAATGTATTGAAAACCCAATTATTGTAATATAATTCATATTTAATTATAACTATTATCAAAAATTGTTGTCATGTACATTTCAGACGCAAATAAAAAAACGTTTAAAGCTATTATCTTATTAGACGAGATGATAAGCAATAATAGACAATTTAAAACAATAGCTTATGATGATGATAAACTATTGGAGTCATTGTTTGTAGAAATGATGTCAAAAGGTTACCTCACCACTACCGGAATGTTTTATACTCCTACACCAAAAGGACAAGCTACTTTTGATGTTTTTATTAAAAGGTTCAATGAGTATCTGAAATTATATGATATTTTCTCCTTTGTTGATTTAACAGCCGGAGAATTTGCATTTGCCCGTTTCTTTGATTTTACTACAGATGCCGAATGGGATAATTACAAATCAGACCCTCGTTTTGAGGACCTTAGAATTGCAGTTGCCCTATTTAAAAAAATGGATCCTGCCGAAATCGTTTTTCTTTCTTTTATTAATGAAAAACGTTTTGATACAAGCCTTACAGGTTGGCAAATGGATTTATTGAGTGATGCTGTTTGGAATGAGATTGAGGCTATTTGCACCGCAGCACTAAAACCCGAGCAATTGGGCATGCCCGATGTAATTGAAGATATTGTGAAGCAAGGAACTGACCTTATGATGAACCTATTGAAGGAAGAGCTTAGTCAAAGAAAAGAAGAAGAAACACAGAATTTACAAAATAATACGCAAGGCGGATACACAGAAGAAACGGTAGTAGAAGAATATGAAACCATAGACTATTATCAACCATACTACGACCCGTTTTATATTTCTCCTATTTGGCTTGTTCCACTTTTTTTATGGTAACAAATAATGCAAAATACAATAGAGAATAATTATTTCATGTAATTATTCTCTATTGTATTTTAATTTTAAATTAGCTTAGCTAAAGACGTAAATATTTTTATATTTTATGACATACGAAGATATTATAAAACAACTGGAAGTATTAGGAATAGATTCTATAAAGAAAACCCTAATGAGGCATGGCATTAAAGAACCGCTATTTGGAGTTAAAATAGAAGAATTAAAGAAAATTTTTAAAGTAGTAAAATACAACCATTCGCTATCAATACAACTATATAATAGTGGCATTTACGATGCTATGTATTTAGCAGGTATCCTAGCAGAACCGGAAAAAATGTCTATACATGAACTTCAAGAGTGGGCTGAAAAAGCTAATGCACCCGTATTATGTGGTTCTACTGTTGCGGCTGTTACTGCAGAAAGTAAATTTGGAATGCAGTTGGCAACAAAATGGATTGAGGCAGATGCTGAAGGAATAGCAAGTTGCGGCTGGGCTACATTAGCAGATATAGTATCTATAAAGGAAGACAATGAATTAGATATTAATCTTTTAAAAAAACTTCTTGATAGGATTACGAAAACTATTAATAATAGTCCTAACAGAGTAAAATACAATATGAATGTATTTATAATTGCAGTGGGCAGCTTTGTAAAACCATTGAATGAATATGCAAAAGAAATTGCAAAAGAAATTGGAAAAGTAGAAGTTGATATGGGTGATACTGCCTGTAAAATACCTTTAGCAACGGAATATATTGAAAAAGTAGAAAAGAAAAACGGCATAGGTAAAAAGAAGAAAACAGCCAGATGTTAAGATTTATTCTTTGATTTTTTTGTATATGTCTCAACTCTAATTAAATCATAAATGAGGTAAAAAGGCCAAGTACATATAGAGACAAAAAGAAATAAGGGCCAAAATGCCAATAAAATGAGCCAATAAAATTCTTCATAATAGTAGATTCTCTTTTTTAGCATTATATATACCAAAACTAAGGTTAACATTCCTAAAAGTGCATACAAGCCTATTGCTTCACAGAACAGAGTAGAAAATGTAAACCCTAAAAAATGTGTAGGGTGTATTAATAAGGTTAAAATGGGAATAAGTGCTACTACTCCGGTATTTATAGCAACAATAAAAGAATTTTTAATAAATTTATTTTTTTTAGCATCCCTTATTTTAATAATTTTAGTTGTTGTATCCTGTGTGTTTGTAAATATAGAAACAGAGCCATAATAGCACTGCTTCTGTATAGGAAAAGCTGCATACGAATTTACCGAACTAAATAAAAGAAAAAATCCACAAATAACATTCATTAAAAGCGGTCTTAGTTCATTATACCTATTTGTCTTCATTTAAATATAGAAATAAAAATGGTGCTGAATTGCAAAAATTATGCAAATAACGCAACAAATAAGCGAAGATTGTAGAATATGTTTTATAAATAATAAAAACAGCAATAGAATAAAATTATTAAACTTACAAAAAATACAAGCAAAACAAGTAAATTAGCGGTCTAATTTCGTATGAATGAAAAAAGTAGTATCAGGGGCAGATGAAGCAATACAAGATATACCATCAGGGGCTGTACTTATGTTGGGCGGTTTTGGATTATGTGGCATACCCGAAAATTGTATTGCAGCATTAGTAAAAAAAGGTATCAATAACCTTACATGCATATCTAATAATGCGGGTGTAGACGATTTTGGCATAGGATTAATGCTACAAAAAAAACAAGTAAAAAAAATGATTTCATCTTATGTAGGTGAAAATGCGGAATTTGAGAGACAAATGCTAAGTGGCGAACTTGAAGTTGAATTAATACCGCAAGGCACATTAGCTACTCGTTGTATGGCTACAGCTTATGGCATGCCTGCTGTATATTTGCTAGCAGGTTATGGTACCGAAGTCGCTGAAGGAAAAGAAATAAGAAATTTTAATGGAAAAAATTATTTACTTGAAAATGCATTTAATTCTGATTTCGCAATTGTAAAAGCTTGGAAAGGTGATACACAAGGAAATCTGATTTTTAAAGATACAGCAAGAAATTTCAATCCCTTAATGGCAATGGCAGGTAAAATTACTATTGTAGAAGTTGAAGAACTTGTTGAACCCGGAGTATTAGACCCTAATTTTATACACGTTCCGGGTATTTACGTACATCGTATTTTTAAAGGATTACATTATGAAAAAAGAATAGAACAACGAACTGTTAGGAAAGTAAGTAAATAATATAAGTATTTAGAAAAAATAATTTATGTAACCATTGATATATACCAACATTAATTATGCAAATAATGAATGGTTGCAAAATAATCATATTGCTATTGTTATCAACAAAAAAGTACAATAATCTATGCTTAATAAAGAACAAATTGCCAAAAGAATAGCTCAAGAATTACAAGATGGATTTTATGTAAATTTAGGAATCGGTATTCCGACATTAGTAGCAAACTATATTCCTGATGGGCTTGATGTGGTACTGCAAAGTGAAAATGGATTATTAGGTATGGGACCCTTTCCTTTTGAAGGCGAAGAAGACCCTGATTTGATAAATGCAGGTAAACAAACAATAACAACAATACCGGGTTCTGCTTTTTTTGATAGTGCAATGAGTTTCGGCATGATTAGAGCAGGTAAAGTGCACCTTACTGTTTTAGGTGCTATGGAGGTTGCTGACAATGGTGATATTGCAAACTGGAAAATTCCCGGCAAAATGGTTAAAGGTATGGGTGGTGCTATGGATTTAGTAGCAGCAGCACAAAATATAATTGTTGCTATGCAACATACAAACCCTAAAGGCGAAAGTAAATTACTATCTAAATGCACGTTACCACTAACAGGTGTAGGTTGTGTAAAAAAAGTAGTTACAGACCTTGGCGTTTTTAATATTACAGAAAATGGATTTGAATGTATAGAATATGCACCGGGTGTAACAATAAACGAAATTATTGCAAAAACAGCCGGCAGACTAACTATTGCGCCTACTGTGAAGGAAATTGTACTCTAATTTCCTATTAAATTATAGTAATATTTTCTTTTCTGTATGTGCTTTGTACATAACTATATATAACCATATAAAAGTATGTACTATAAACGATACCTGCTTGTGTTTGTAACGCAGATTCTTGAAACATAAAAATTATAATAGAAATAAAAAACAAATAATAAATCCGTTTTTCTTCTTTAAATTTTATAAAAATTAATGGCGCTATTAAGATTACCAAGAATGTAAATAATCCGGGTATTCCTAACATCATTAATGTTTGCAAATACATATTATGTAAATTATAATCCCAAAGAGGAGGATTTGTATTTATCAATTGATTATCTGCACCATATTCAATTATTTTTTTCTTAATTTTTTGTTTCTGTAATTCTAAAACGCCACCATTTCCACAACCATAGAGCCATAAATTATTTTCTTTAATGTTTTCAATGGCAGTACTCCATAAAAATCTTCGTAGAGTAAGATTATTAAAATGTTGCTTTTGTCCATTTGCATATTCAGGTAGCCAACTTTCTTTGTCATTATTTTCTAATATCTCTTGGTAGCGTTTGTGTATTGGGTTTTGGGTAAAGAAAATACCACCTATTGTTGAAAAGCCAACAATAATAATAATTAAACTTATTAATTTATGCTTTTTTAAAGTTCTAATTAAAAAAACAGGAAATACCAAAATTATAAATAACAATAATAATGATTTTGATGAAAGTAGAATAAAGAAAATTAATAGTAAAGATAATGCAACTGAATAGACCCATTTGATTTGAAAAAAAGTGCCCTCCCAATTATATAATAATATTAAAACCAATGCAAAGTAAATGTATAGTGCATAATATACCGCATTAGCATTAAGCCCTGCAACTAAGTTATGATAAAAAAACACATCTAAATCCTTGGTATGCTGCCACCGAATTATTGCATTTACAATACAAAACATAATAACAATCAAAAGCCCGGAAACAAAACAAGTAAAAATTTTTTTTAATACATTTTTATCTATTTTTAATTGTGTGCCAATGATAATTGGCAGTATAATAAAACTTAACTTTCTTTGTAAATCATTTATAGACAATGTTTTATCGAATGAATATATATAACTTATTGCAGTAAGTAAAAAAAGTAAGCACCAAAACCAAAGATATTTATTTTTTAAAAATAAATATAATGTTTTTTTGAAGTCTGTTGTGATAATCCAAACAATTAATAGCAAAATAATACTAATTGATGAATAAATAAAAGGAAAAGGTATAGCAAAAGCAACTAAACAAAGAAAAAAAATGTATATTTTATCTTTAGCAAAAGTACCCTTCATAAATACAAAAATACAGTTTTACATTTATTTTTTCCAATAATATTAATAATAGGTTTTAATTTAATAAAAAGTGATTCAAGATTTTTTATTGATTAAATTTGCAATAATAAATTATTTTTTTTTGTACTAATTGATATTTAAATCAAATAAAGTACTTTTATACAAAAAATCAAATACATATAAACTACCCATAATGCGTGCCTATTTAAAATCAATTGATGTTTTTTTATTATTCTTTCTTACATTTTTTACCATAGACAAGGTAATTGCAAAACCATTAATGATTATTTTTGGATTAATTTGGATTGGTAAAAACCTAAAATTTAAAGAAATTAAGAATGCTCCATTATTTTACATTTTCATTTGTGTGTGGGGATTAATAAATTTTTTATTTATCAATACAGATTTTTCCTTACCTCATATTATTGCATTTTCCATTGGGGTTTTATATTGGCTAATGGGTATTTGTGCTTTTATTATCATCAAAAATAGGATTGAGACTAAATCATTAATTACAATTGAAAAAACAATTGACGCTTTCTTTTATATAAATTTATTTTGGACAGCATATAATTTATTTTTAGTAATGTTTAAATCGCATAGTATCAATCCTTATTCCCTTAGCGATTTAGATTATGGCAATTCAACAGGCGATTATTTAAAAGGACTATTGATGGGCCCTAGTTACCTTAATATGATGATAAATGCGTTGTTCTGCATCTATTATTTATTTAATTCAAAGTATTTATTAGCAATAACAGCAACAATTATTGCTTGCATGACTACAAGTAATTTTGCAAATATAATATTTATTTTAATGCTCTTCGTTTGTTTTATTTTACTAAAACAAACGAAAGCAAGAATAACAATTATTGCCCAATTAGCATTTTATGTTATTTTTTATGTTTTTATATCAAATAACAATCTCACTTATATTATGGACTCTATGCATATAAAAAGAGTCCATGCAAATGAAAATACATTAATTTCAAATGTTATTGATGATAGTGTAAATGTAAAAAGGGGGACGTGGTTTTTAAAATACGGAAAAACAAATGCTGTATTTCAAACCTATAATTATATCCTAAGTTCTCCTAAAAATTTTATTTTTGGAGCCGGTATAGGCGAATTTTCTTCCCAGTTAGCTGTTCGCACCTCAGACTTGCCGGATACTGTAATAAAGAAATCTAGGATATTTAAAATAATACCTACATACGTAGCACCGCCATTTAAAGAAAATAATTATCAAATATTTTCTTATGTATATAGTCTTCCACCAATTTATCACTCTATAAAAGATTTACCTATATCATTTGTAAATCAAATATTAGGCGAATATGGTATTGGTGGTTTAATTTTATTTTTAATATTTTATTTATTTTATTTTATTAAAAACTATAAAGACGGTAATTATTTATTACCTATGGTCTTTTTAATAAGCTATTTCTTGCTGTTTGATTATCTATTTGAATATCTGTCTGTTATTGTTTTCTTTGAAATATTTTTTTTATTAAACAAGAAAAAACAAAATTTAACGCTTAGTCTCCCTAAATGACATTAGAAAATTATCCGCTTATTTCCATTGTTATTCCGTGTTATAATTATGCTCATTTTTTAAATTTTACTTTAAAAAGTGTACTATCTTCAAGTTATAATAATTGGGAATGTATTATTGTAGATGATGGCTCTACAGACAATACTGCTATAGTTACAAAAGAATTTATAAATATAGACAATAGATTTCATTATATATACCAAAAAAATGCAGGGCTATCTGCCGCTCGTAACACAGGTATCACTTATAGTAATGGCAAATATATACAATTTCTTGATGCTGATGATTTAATAGCAGTAAAAAAACTTGAATTACAAGTTGATTATTTAATAAAGCATCCTGAAGTTGATGTAATATATGGCGATGCACTCTTTTTTAATTCTTCTAATCAGAATGACATTGTAAATAAATCATATAATAAAAATAATAAGTATAATAATCTAAAAATTTCAGGAAAGGGACAAAAGATTATACGGAATTTTTGTATAAATAATTTTATAGTGGTTTCAAGTCCATTAGTATCAAAAAGTCTAATCAATAAAGTCGGGCTTTTTGATACTAACTATTTTTCATACGAAGATTGGCATTTTTGGTTCAGAGCTACAGTAGCAAATGCTTTTTTTGCTTATTGCCCAATTAAAGGAACAGAAACACATATTAGATACGGGCATGCAAGTATGCTTACAAATAAAAAAAAATTAGTAAATTATGGACTACAAATTAGATATTTTATGATGCCTAAGCTCTCTTGGAACCTAAAAATTTATAACCTGTACAGGATAATAAAATTATTAATAAAAAAAATCTTATTATCTTTTAAAAGCTAATGATGGCAAAAACAGCAGTATTAATAATAAATTGGAATAATAGTTTTGATACAATAAATGCAATAAAAAGCGTATTGCATTTAAACGATACAGCTATTTTTTTATTAGATAATGACTCGAAGGATAACTCAGTTGCAGAACTAAAAGATTTTTTTTCTACTAATTCAATAATATATAGTTTAATAAATACAAATGATGTAGATGGATATATATACAAAGAGGAAAATGTAGTTTTTGTTTTATCTGATTCCAATAGAGGCTTTGCCGGAGGAAATAATATTCTATTGAAATGTATTATTCAAAATAAAGAATTTTCTTATGCTTGGCTGTTAAATAATGATGCTATTGCAGATAGCCATGCCCTAAATGCATTAATTAATAAAATGAATGAGGATTCACATAATGCATTTGTAGGTTCTGTAATCTTAGATTATTTTAAGCAGGAATTGATTCAATGTTGTGGAGTTAAATATTATAAATATTTTGGTGTCTCGAAATTATTATTAAAAAATGTGAATTGGCAGAATATAGATAAAGTAATACTAATAAATCATACTGCCGATTTTCAGCAAGGGTCAAGTTTATTGGTTCGTTTATCTGCATTAGAAAAAATAGGATTGATGGATGAACGCTTTTTTCTATATTTTGAAGAACAAGATTGGCAGTATTCAGGCATTAATTTGGGTTATAAACAGGTGCTTGCCACTGAAAGCATTGTTTACCACAAAGGCAGTGTGAGTACCAATAATAAAAAACATTTATTCTTTTATTATTATAATAAATCTGCAATGATATTTGCAAAAAAACATAGTTCTTTTTTTGTTCGTAATATTGCAGCTATTATGCTCTGTGGTATTACCTTAATTCGTTCGAAACTATTTATAAAAAGTATTGTATTTGGATTTAAAGGTATTTTGGAAGGATATTTTACAAAATTATAATGACAAAAGGAAAAGCACATTTATTTGATTTTGATTTTACTATAGCTGATTCTATTGATGAAATTGTAGATTTATTAATAAATGATTTATCTATTGAACAAAAGGTGCGGTATGCAACTCTAATTACACCTAATGCTTTCCAAATTGTACAGTATAACAAGAAGGAAAATAAATACTTAAAAGATTTCTATAGAAATTCTCCAATTATTTTGCCTGATGGCGCACCAATAGTATGGCTAAGTAAAATATTGAAAAAGGAAAACCAAATTAAACATAGGTTACCCGGTAGCGATTTATTTCCGGTTTTATGGAATAAAATAAAACAAGAACATATTACTACAACCTTAGTTTTAACAAATGAATCAATTGCTTCAAACTTCACAAATGAGTATATGCTCTGCAATTGTTTGGTACCTAAGATTTTTAGTGTAGATGACACGCTATACATGAAAGAATTTGCAACTATGGTTGCCGAAAAGATAATCAATACCAATTCAAAGTTTTTATTTTTAGGTATAAGCTACCCAAAACAGGAAATTTTAGGAATACATATATGCAATATCTTAAAAGAAAAAGGCTACAAAAGCAAAGTGTGGATACTACTTTTAGGTGCATCATTTGAATTTTATTTTGGTATGAAAAAACGAGCCCCGTCTATAGTTCAAAAATATGGATTTGAATGGTTATATAGATTTATAATGGAGCCACAAAGACTTTGGAAAAGATATACAATAGATAATATTATTTTTATTTATTTGTCGATAATTGAGGTGTTTAAAAAAAGGAATAAAATATATTAATTGAAATTACGAAAACAATAGATTCATTGTTTATTATCGTCTTCTAAGTGCAAAATATGAAAAAATCTATGTACTGCCGGTGCCAATAAAAAGCCAATATTAGTAATAAATGCTACACCGCTAAATAGGGCATAACCTGAAGAAAATAGTTTTCCTGAAACATTTTTTATTTCTACAACAGGCCCCATACCGCTTAATATCATAGATGCATTATGTATTGCATCTACCCATTCTATATTTGCAATAAAGTGATAACCCAATATGCCAATACCAAGACAAATAAACATAATTATGCTAGCCCACAGAAGACTTATTAAGTTACGATATAAAAATTGAGAACGAGAAACTAATGGTTCTTTTTTATTTTCGAACATTATTGCTATTTATTTAAATTATTAAGCAGATGGTTATTTACCATTATTTTGCCATTATATGATTTTGAAATTATCAATGTTTCAACCGGTCTTACCATTAATTCATCAAGAGCATAATAAGCAGGATTAGGGTGGTTCATAAGTCTGCATCTTATATATTTACAATTGGTATCAATTTCAAAATACTTGAACGCCCTAAACCACATATTATGTGAATCTACACTTTCCTTGGTTAAAACGGTAATAGTATTTATAATGTTATTATTGTTATCAAGTAATTCTAATAGAAAATAGGGGCTTCTATAATTAGTAGAATCTAATAATAACCAACAAGAAAATTCATAAATGTTCTTGGTATATGAATTAGAAATAGGAATTGTGGCTAAATTGTATTCATTTTCTGTAATTACTTTTTGAGCACCTGTACCCAAAAAAGTAATCTTGTTTTTTAATGAATCAAAATGATTTATATAGTAACTATTATTTAAACCTATACATGTATCAGAGCCTAATTTTAAAAAAGACGCTATTTTATTTATACTATCCCTAAATTTCATATCGTTGTGTAACAATCTTGAGGGAAAAAAGGCATATAAATTACATCTGGAAAAATGTCCAATATATTCAGAAGATTTAAGTAGATATTTATCATCTATATTTAATGAATCTTCTTCATATTGCATTAATAAAAAGGGGATATTAGCATTGATTTCATGTAGCATTGATTTTTCTGTATAAGGACCAGCAAAAAGTTTTAATTGTTTTGCAGCCTGCCCCCAAGATGAGCGGGAAAGAAGTACATCTATTATTGGTAATTTCAATTGTAAAGCAGCATTATATGCAATGCACAACCCGGCGCCTCCATCTTTACCAACCCAAAATTTATCGGTACCTACATGGTAATAAGGTAAAGCCAAAATTGCTTGAAAATCTTTTCTATCAAGATGATGTTCTTTAAAATAATCTGTCCAGTTTTGTTCTGTTTTAGGAAAAACAATATCATAATTCAATTTTGCAGTTTCAGCTGCATGCCTTGTTATTTGCACATAACTACTCGCCTCCCAACTCCAAATACCTATTGATATAATAATAATTAAATAACCGATAAAATATTTTTTATTAAATATAAAATAATCATACCATTTAACAAGTACAACAACACCATAGATCGTAATTATATAATAAAAAATCCAACTAAATCGACCTAATGTTCTAAACTGCTTAAAAACAGAAAGATAATTTGTAAGCCATTCCATGTCCCAAACAAAAGGTACACCCATAGCAAATAATAGAGAAGCCAACGCTATAAAAAGCCAAATAGTAGAAAATTGATTGTTATATATGATTAATTTATTATTTTTTTTCTTTACTTTAAATACCAATCCTCTTATAAAAGAAATTACAACTACCAACAATACAACCAAACCTAAATATGTATATCCCTCGCTACCTTCACTGCTATCTTTAAATATTGATTTTTCTCTTAAATACTTCCAAAATGGGGTGATTGAAGAAGTGAAAATCTGATTACCGGTAGTACAATAAACTAACATTCCGTAAGGAGTAATAGGTCGGTCTTTTATGGGGTCTGTCAACTTCATGATAATACCAACGAATATTAAAATACTTATACCTGAAATGAGAATTGGCAAAGCCATTTTTAGTTTTAATCTTAATATGTCTTTTGATGTTAGAAAACAGCCAATAGCATAAAAAAGGGTCCAGATAAATACCACTCCACCGAAGTAAGGATGAATAAAAGCACTAAATAGTCCTGTAAAAAAAATATAAATAGGATACCGTATTTTTTGATTTTCAAAGTAGCAAACACTCCAATAAAAAACCATAGGTATTAAATGTGCAAAGCCAAGTCCATAATGACCTTGTAAACCAAAAATTTGGGGAGTAAAAATACCAATAAGTGAAGAAAAAATTATGGAAAGTAATGGCTTGACTTTAAATTTATTAAGTATTAAATATAGAAACAATATAGACACTACATAGCTAATACCAAATAACCACCATAATGTAGAAAGTGCCGTTTCTACAGGTACATTTTTTATTAATGCAAAAAACACAGATAAAACAGGTATCCCATCTGTAAAAACAATATGTTCGCCATAAGGGTAATTCATACCATCGAACCAATAGCCTTTGCCGTAAAGAGAGTGGTATAAAAAAGTGAAATTATTTTTAGCGCCATCACCACCTATATTAGGCAATATATGCCAAGGGGTGATTACCACATAAGAAAATGAGTAAATAACAAGCAATATGGAAAAAAGTATGGATATTGCTAACCATAACTTACTATTAATTTTACTCATGCAAAATAAAAATTAAATAATTACCATTGCATATTTGGGTAGGTACGCTGCATAAATTGAGCATCTGCAAGTATATAGCCTAAATATTCAGTATGCATACCCTCACGTCCGCCTTTTTGCATCCAAGTATTGTCGGGTAATTTTAAACAAGTGTTTTTTAAAATACTATTAGTTCGTTCCGACCATAACAATTTTATTTTTTCAATATCCGGTGCTATGCCTTGTTTTTTCAATTCGTTATTTGTCTCATTTTCAAAAAACATTTCATCGGTAAATTTCCATAATTCATTTAGGGCATTTTGCATCCTTGATATACTTTCATCAATACCATCACCTAACCTCAGAGCCCAATCACTGCTCCATTTTAAATGATAGGTAACTTCCTTCAACGACTTTGCTGCAATACCGCTCAATGTTTCATCGTTACAATTTACTAGTTCTTTGAAATAAAAATAATTAAACGTATCGTAAAATAAAGAGCGAGCTATTGTAAAAGCCCAGTCGGTATTAGGTTGTTCTAATAAAAGTAAATTTTTATAATCCCATCCATCTCTTAAAAAAGCCAAATCATCTTCATCAATAGTTATACCTTCTTTTATTTTATTCTGAATAGAAACAGAGGCGAAATAATCTTTTTTTATTTCAACAGGTAAATTATTAAATAGTTCAGCCGCATATTGAAATAGGCTTCTTGCTCTGCCAAGATGGTCTAAGGCAGTATTGGTTAAAGCAATATCTTGTTCAAGAATAGGCCCATGTCCACACCATTCGCCTAAACGATGACTTATTATCAGTGCATCATCAGCCAAACGTAACAAGTATTCTAATTTCATTGTAGAAACAGACATAAAGTAGGTATATTTTTATATATTATTTGCTATTTAATTACATATATTTTACCTCATCGGGCAAATTATAAAAAGTTGGATGCCTGTAAACTTTATCTGCTGCAGGTTCGTAAAGTGCATCAGCCTCATCCGGGTCAGATGCTATAATATTTATACTTTCAACCACCCAAATACTTACGCCTTCCATTCTGCGAGTATATACATCTCTGGCATTTTCAATTGCCATTTTTGCATCTACAGCATGTAAACTGCCGGCATGTTTATGGTCAAGCCCTGCTTTACTGCGAATAAAAACCTCCCAAAGAGGCCATTCATTTTTATTTATAGATTGAGACATTTAATGTGTTTTTTAATTTAGTATATATAAAATGTTTAGGCTGCTTGTTTTTCTGTTTTCACTTTGTTTTTTTCGGCATACGCCATTGCTGCATCTCTAACCCATTTCCCTTCTTCCCACGCATTTTTGCGCATATCTAATCTTTGTTTATTGCATGGACCGTTCCCATTAACAACATTCCAAAATTCAGCCCAATTTATTTTCCCGAAATCAAAATGTTGTCTTTCTACATTCCATTTTAAATCATTATCGGGTATGGTTAATCCTAATACTTTTGCTTGTTCTACGGTAACATCAATAAATTTCTGGCGAAGTTCATCATTTGTAAGTCTTTTTATACGCCATTTTTTACTTTGTTCTGTATGCGGGCTATCGGCATCATTAGGACCAAACATCATTAAGGACGGCCACCACCATCTATTTAAGGCATCTTGTGCCATTTTTTTCTGTATTCCGGTGCCATTGGCAAGAGTAAGCATTATTTCAAAACCTTGCCTTTGGTGAAAACTCTCTTCCTTACACACTCTTACCATAGCCCTAGCATACGGCCCATAAGAGGTACGGCAAAGCGGTACTTGATTCATAATAGCAGCACCATCTACAAGCCAGCCAATGGCACCAATATCAGCCCATGTAAGTGTAGGATAATTAAATATAGAAGAATATTTAGCTTTTCCGCTATGTAATTGGTCATACATTTCATCTCTTGATATTCCTAATGTTTCTGCTGCACAGTATAAATACAAGCCATGCCCTGCTTCATCTTGCACTTTGGCAAGCAATACGGCTTTGCGGCGTAATGTTGGTGCTCTGCTTATCCAGTTACCTTCCGGCAACATGCCTATTATCTCGCTGTGTGCATGTTGTGATATTTGCCTGATTAAGGTTTTTCTATAATTTTCCGGCATCCAGTCTTTAGGTTCTATTGTCTGGTCTTTATCTAATTTTTCATCAAAATGTTCCTGAAAAGAATATGTACTCATGCATTGCTTTTTATAATTACAAATGTACTTTATTTACTCCTAAAAATATCAGTATAATATAGAAAGTAAGAATCCCATTAGTACAATTTTTTTCAAAAACTGTATAATAAATTAGGTTGTTATTTGGTAGGCAAAAATTGTTACCTAATAGTATCGTTTTATATCGTCAATATACTAATATTTTAGAATACTTAAAGGGTTATGTTTAGTTGTTAATATCTACTACTGCCAAACCCACCCAAGGAGTGGCAGATATTATACAATAAATGTTACATTTGCTTAAAAAACAACAAAGAGTAATTTTATTGTAATAAATATAACCGTGTGTTTTTTATATAAAATTCTGAATATTTTAAAATAATGACAACAAACAAGAATGATTATTGATAATTTTGATATAAAAATATTTACACATCATGAAAAGGATTTTTCTTATTTTTCTTTGTATTGCTATAGCAGGATTTACATCGTGTAATTTGCAAGCAATTAATTACAATGATAAAGGGCTTGAAAAGTATAAATCAAAAGACTATCGGGGTGCTATTGAAGACTTTAATAAAGCCATTTCTTATAATCCTAATTTGGCTGTAGCCTATAATAATAGAGGTTTATGTAAAAAGTTTTTGCACGATTATAAGGGTACATTAGAAGATTGTACTAAAGCAATAGATTTGAATCCTAAATTGGCAGAACCATATAGTAATAGAGCATTGGCTAAACTTGCTCTTTTAGATTTTGTAGGGGCAAAAGATGATTGCGATAGAGCAATAGAATTAAAGCCCGATGATGAGAAGGCTTATTGCAACAGAGGACTTGCAAAAGGAAATTTAAAAGATTATGAAGGTGCTGTAAAAGATTATAATAAAGCGATAATGCTTAATCCGGAATTGGCAGAGGCATACAATAATAGAGGTCTTGCAAAAAGTGAGAATGATGACAGTGAAGGGGCAATTGAAGATTATACCAAAGCTATATCTATAAATCCCGGCTTTGCTATTGCTTATTTTAATAGGGCTGAATCTTATAGAACTAATAAAATGTATAAAGAATCAATTGCAGATTTTGATAAAGCCCTAACTATAAATCCTAATTACCCCAAGGCATATAATAATAAAGGAGTGGCAGAAAGCGATAATAAATATTATAAAGAATCTATTAACGACTTTGATATGGCAATAAAATTAGACCCTAATTTTTCAGAGGCCTATTTAAACAGAGGTTGCTCAAAAATAATGTTAGGCGATAGTGATGGTGGCTGTATGGATATTAACAAAGCCCATGACCTTGGCAGTGAAGATGCTAAAATTATTGCAGATAGATATTGTAAGTAGTAGATAAATTATTTTATATGTCTTATTTGTAATGACATATCTCCTATTAATATTTTTCGTTTCAAGCATTTTATAAAAATTGCATGAAATTGCATGAAAATTATTTAATACATTTGTTTGTATTTCAAAATTATTTTCGATAAAATTATTGATTATATATAATTTTTATCTCGCAAAAAAATAGAAAATGTACGTTTGGCATCAAATAGATCAAGAAATAGTATTGAGTATAATGGATGGGAAAATGATAGAGTTAACGATTGCAAATAAACGTATTGTTTTATTGCATAAGCACAATAATTACTTTGCTTTTACTGCTCTTTGCCCCCATGCTGGTGCCCCCATGTGCGAGGGCTGGCTTGATGTGCAGGGTAGAGTGGTATGCCCAATGCACAAATACCGTTTCGACCCGCAAAACGGACGAAATACAAGTGGTGAGGGATATAAGCTATTTACTTATCCGTTGGAGTTTAAAGACAATGAATTATATATAGGTTTTATAATTGTTTAAAGTTATAATTAGAATCGCAATTTAAAAATGAAATCAAAATATTTTATTGTTAAAAAATAAATCTTTATTTGGAAATAAAACTTATTATAATAATTTTACACAAACAAAATAGTTTAAATGGCAATTGAAATAGGGCAAATAGCTCCCGATTTTACTTTACGAGATAATGAAAAAAATAAGGTTACATTAAGTGAACAAAAAGGCAAAAATGTAGTTTTATTATTCTTTCCTTTGGCATTTACAGGCACATGTACAAAAGAATTATGTACTATTAGAGACACATTTAATATTTATGACAGATTAAATGCTCAGGTATATGGTATTTCGGTAGATTCACTGTTTGCCTTAGATAAATTTAAAAAAGAACAAAATTTAAATTTCCCCTTATTAAGCGATTTTAATAAAGTGGCGTCTAATGCATATGAGTCCATCTATGAAACATTTTTTAATGACATGAATGGTGTCTCAAAGCGTTCGGCATTTGTAATAGATAAAGAAGGTATTGTTCGTTATGCCGAAGTGCTGGAAAATGCTTTGGAAATACCAAATTTCGATGCTATTCAAAATTGCTTACAAACATTAAATTAATTACTTTAAAAATAAAAAATTATACATAATGAAGAAACTATTTTTATCAATTGCGATTCTTGTAGTAGCTGTATGTGCTAAAGCACAATTTGTAGTTGACCCCGGTATGGAAACTTGGCGTACCAATACAACGGGTAGCACAGCAATCAAAACCATTCATGCCCCTTTCGGCTGGTACAGTTTCGACTCTTTGGCAATTGCAGACGGTGAAGCCTTAGCTACTCTTATTGGTGCCGGCACAAATTGGCATGCACAACTTTTCCCTGATACTACAATTGTTCATTCGGGTACTTATTCTGCAAAAATGATTACTTTGAAACAGGATACATTAGGATATTTTGCAGGTTCCATGTCTAATACTCAGGCAGCCGTAAACTTATCTGTACTTTTAAGTGGCGGATCTTTAGCAAGAGCAACAACATTTAGCGGTGGTACACCGGTTGCAGGTAAAATAGTATCGGTAAGTGCATGGGTAAAATATAAGCCTGGTGTTGATTCATTAGGCAATCCGGGTGCAGATACCGGTATATTAACAGTTCAGGCTATAAATGGGTCTAATTTTGGTGGTTATGATTCGGTAGTAGGTACAGGAACAGTTAAAATAGATTCTACTATGACAACAGGCTCTGCAGGTGCATGGAAAAAAGTTACTGCCACAATCGTTTATGTAGATAGTTTAAATAAACCTGATACAATTAGAATTAATTTTGCGAGTAGTGGTGGTCGTGGAAGTTTAGATAGCAGTACACTTTGGGTTGATGATGTAACCACTATTGACAAAGTTGGTGTAGAAACTGTAATTATAGGTAGCAATGTTGTAAATGTTTACCCTAACCCTGCGTCAACTCAATTAAATCTTGATATAAATGATACTAAGACCTACAATTTTACTTTAGTTTCAATAAATGGCAATACAGTACTTTCAAAAGCTATTTGCAGTAAACAATCTCTTGATATTTCGGCATTACCAACAGGTATTTACTTCTATACGATTAGCAATGTGAATGCAATTGTTAAAAAAGGAAAACTGAATATAGTTAGATAATAAAGAAATATTTAAAAAATTTTGTGTTTTTTATTATTCCTGAGTTTATGCTATTATTGTAGCTATTCAGACTCCGTAAAATTAATCCCGACGGCATGCCCATACAGACCATCGGGATTTTGAAAAGTGAAAATTTATTTTTTATTTTGCATAACTGAATAGTTACTAATTTTCTATATAATTAATGTTGTAAAGAATTATACTATTTTTGTAATTTAATAAAAGTACTGAAAGTTTTTCTTTTGCATGAAGTTTAAAAAATATCCGTTTCTGGCATACCTTATTTTTCGCATTTAATTTTGTAATAATATCATTCCTGCTTGTTCGGTTGGGGCAATCGGGTAAATTATGAAACAATATACTAATGTTTTTGGTATAACTATATAGTTGCATTATTTGCTTATATATTATTCTGCTATTTGCACAATGCAAAACAATATATTGTACAGTGCATTTTCTGCTTGTTTTACGCTAATATTGCCAATACTATAAATAGAACAAATAATGAATTATTTAGAAATAAAAACGCTTGGTGCATTAAAAAAAGCCGGATATAAGAGTAAAAGTGTAAAAGAAGAAATAAGAGAAAATCTTATACCTCTTATTCAAAACAAACAAAGCCCTTTTAATTCTATTTTAGGTTATGAGAATACTGTTATACCTGATGTAGAGCGTGCTTTATTATCAAGGCACAATATTTTGTTCTTGGGTTTGCGTGGGCAAGCAAAAACACGTATGGCAAGAGAAATGATTCATTTATTAGATGAGTGGATACCTGTAATTGAAGGAAGTGAAATTAATGACGACCCCTTAAAGCCGGTATCTTATTTTGCCGTAAAGCTTATTGAAGAAATGGGTGATGCTACTCCTATCACTTGGTTACACCGGAGCAAACGTTATGGTGAAAAATTAGCCACTCCCGATGTTTCAGTGGCTGACCTGATAGGAGATATTGACCCTATTAAAGCCGCACACATGCGTTTGAGCTTTGCAGATGAACAAGCACTCCATTTTGGTATTATTCCCCGCTCGCATAGAGGTATCTTTGTTATAAATGAACTTCCGGATTTACAGGCACGCATACAGGTTTCATTATTTAATATATTGCAGGAAGGAGATATACAAATACGTGGTTTTAAATTAAGATTACCCCTTGATATACTTTTTATTTTTACTGCTAATCCGGAGGATTATACCAATAGGGGTAGTATTGTTACACCACTTAAAGACCGCATTGAGAGCCAAATTTTAACCCATTACCCCAAAACAGTAGAGATTTCGAAATCTATTACAGAGCAAGAGGCAGCTATTTTACCGGCACAATTAGAGCATGTTGAAATACCGGATTTATGCAAGCTGTTAATAGAACAAATAGCAATGGAGGCACGTAAAAGCGAATATGTGGATCAAAAAAGTGGTGTTTCTGCACGATTAACAATTTCAGCTTTCGAAAACTTAGTAAGTACTGCCGAGAGACGTGCATTAAGAGAAAACAGTGCGCATACAATCATGCGTATTTCAGACTTTGCAGGCGTGATACCGTCTATTACAGGTAAAATAGAATTAGTATATGAAGGCGAACAAGAAGGTCCGCTTAATGTTGCCTATCGCTTACTAAGTCTCGCTATACGCTCTACATTTACACAATACTTCCCCGACCTGCAAAGTTTTAAGAAAAGTAATAAAGAAAATAGCAAAACAAAACCCAAGCCAAATCCTTATCAACCTATTATAAGTTGGTTTGATAAAGGTAATGACCTCGCATTGCTACAAGAAGAACCTGATGC
>CAIWXG010000100.1 GCA_903916555.1 uncultured Bacteroidota bacterium | reverse complement strand
GGCATTTTATTGGTTACTAATAAGGTAGGCTAATAAATATTTCCCCCAGTTTAAAATCCTGAAAGGATGATATTATTATAGAAAATGCCAATTTCAATAATACAATACCATGAAGGGGTGATGTTATTTTGGAATGTTTGATAAATAATACTACTCCTTCAGGGTTTTGTGGCATTTTATATGTTGTTTACTATAATCACATCATCCCGAAGGGATTAATTTTATAAATTAGAATAGTTACTTTTTTTTGCTGATAAACAAATGTAAAACTTTAATTTAGCAGCATGAAATTTATAAAGGCATTATTGGTGCTTTTTTTGTCGGCAGTAACTATACTGAATGCACAAAATAGATGGCAACAAAAAGTAAATACTAAAATAGAGGTTAGCTTAGACGATGTAAATAATATGCTTTATGCATACGAAGAATTTACTTATGTAAATAATTCTCCTGATACATTGAGCTATATTTATGTGCATTTGTGGCCAAATGCCTATAAAAATGAATATACCCCATTTGCCAAACAACAAGATGTAAATAGGAACGCCAATTTTTATTACTCTAAAAAAGAAGACAGAGGGTATATAGATAGCTTAAAATTTACTGTTGACGATATAAATGCTACTTATTATAGTACTACCGATGTACCGGACATTGCTCGCTTAGATTTACCAGTACCCTTATTACCGGGCAAAAGTATGAAAGTGGTTACCCCCTTTAAAGTGAAAATCCCTAAGGTCTTTTCTCGATTGGGGCATACTAAGCAGGCTTATTTTATTTCTCAATGGTTTCCTAAACCGGCTGTATATGACCAAAAAGGCTGGCACGCAATTTCTTACTTAGACCAAGGGGAGTTTTTTAGTGAATACGGAACTTATGATGTTTCTATTACGTTGCCACAAAACTATATATTAATGGCTACCGGTAATTGTATGGACGATGCAGAAAATAACTGGTTGAATGAGCAAGCGGCATTGCCATTGCCTAATGATACATTATATAAAAAAGGAACACCACTAAGTTCTTTGCAGCTTAAAACGGTACATTATCATGAAGATAATGTACATGATTTTGCCTGGTTTGCCGATAAACGCTGGATTGTAAGAAAAGACACGGTATTTACACCCGGAACAACTAATTTAGTTACCACTTGGGCTGCTTTTTTACCTGCTTATCAATCTTATTGGAAAAACGCAAACAGTTATTTAAAGGAAACCATAAAGCATTACGGAAATTGGGTTGGTCCCTATCCATATAAAACAATAAAAGCTGTTTTAGGCGATATGAGAGCAGGTGGAGGTATGGAATATCCTACTGTTACTATTATAGATAAATCGGCTTCAAAATCGCAGTTGCAAATGGTGGTAGTGCATGAGGCCGGACATAATTGGTTTTATGGCTTACTGGGCAGTAACGAAAGAGACCATGCTTGGATGGATGAAGGGCTAAATACATTCTACGAAAAAAAGACAACAGAAGATATAAAAAGTAAGGATACTTTGAAACATAAAAAGCCAAGTAAATGGAATGAAGAATTACTTTGCTTTGAAAATGAAGCAACACATAAAGACCAAGCTATTGAACAAACAGCAGCCAATTTTACAAAATTAAATTATGGCTTAGATGTATATTTCAAAACGAACATGATGCTTAAATGGTTAGAAAAATATATGGGTACAGCAGACTTTGAAAAAGGAATGCATGAATATTTTGAAAAATGGCATTATCATCATCCTTATCCCGAGGATTTTAGAGATTGTATGCAGCATAATACTACCAAGCAAATAGATTGGTTTTTTAGCGATTTACTTACAACAGATAAAAAGGTTGATATTACAATTAAAAAAGCAAAAAGAAATACAGATAAAACAGATATTACCCTTATTAATCATACAGGTATAACAGCTCCTGTTTTGGTAAATGCATATCACAATGACAGTTTAATTAGTTCGGTTTGGAGTGAGCCTTTTAATAAAAGTACACATATTATAGAACCTGCAACCAACTGGACAAAGTTAAAAATTGATGAAGCAATACCTGATTTTAAAGTATCGCACAGTATTTACAAATCAGGTCTTTTTCATCATTCCGGTTTAAAGTTTAAGTTTCTTTTTAATGCAAATTCATCTGAGAAAGAACAAATATTTGTTGCTCCGTCTTTGGGTTCTAATCAATATGATGGTTTTATGGCAGGTATTTTGTTTCATAATCTTACCGTACCCGAAAATAAATTTAGATTCGCATTTACACCAATGTATTCTTTTGGTACACAATCTTTAGTTGGGGCAGGGTCATTTGGGTACATTACTTATCCTGAAACTATTTTTAAGGAAATTTTATATCAAATTGATGCCAAAAGTTTTCATTATGATGTACAAGATTTCTCTGCAGCCGGTTTGGGAGTAATTGGTTCTTATAATTTAAGGTATATAAAAATTGCTCCATCGGTTAATTTTAGATTTAATGAGCATAATTTAAATAGCCCAATAGCAAGAACACTTTTACTAAAAATGTACTATATAGAAGCTCCTATTTATGAAGCTACAGATAATGGAGGGCATCAATTTAGCCCAAGCCCTACCGTAAATGAATATGGGCTTGTAAGATATATGCATAAAAATAATCGTGTTTATAACCCATTCAGTTATAGTGCAGAGGGACAATATGGCAGCGATTTTGCTAAAATAAATGTAGACGGGAATCTAAGAATAGATTATAATGCAAGAAATAAATATTTATTTGTCAGGGCTTATGCAGGTAAGTTTTTTGCAATTTCAAATGATTTAGCTAAGATTTCAAAATATGAATTAAATGCGTCCTATACAGGTATTGATGATTATTTATATGATGGAACCTTTATAGGTAGAAGCAGTAGTAATCAATTAGGGGCACAGCAAATTTCAATACAAGAGGGTGGTTTTAAAATACCTGTATATAATGGTGCTGCCCGTAGCAGCGATTGGATGGCAACAATCAATTTAAAAACAACCTTGCCTAAAACAAAATTACCTATTTATTTATTTTTTGATGCCGGTGTAATACCTAATGCTAACCCGAGTTATACCAATGCAAGCTCATCAACTTTACTTTATGAAGGTGGTATAGAAGTGAATCTAGGTAGTAATTTTATTAATGTATATATCCCTATAATAATGAGCAGCGATTTTCAGAATTACTTATCAAATACTTATGGAAATAATAATGTATTTGGAAGAAGTATCTCTTTTAAAATACAGTTACAGAATATAAACTGGCTTAAATTGCCAACAGAACTATTGAAAACAGTAGAATAATAAAAAGAATAAACCCATATCAAATTAAAGATATGGGTTTATTCTTTTTATTCAAAAAATATGCAAAAAAATTAGTTTGCTTCTTCTTCACTAGTTGTTGTTTCAGCAGCCTCAGCAGCTTTTAATGCTTCTAATTTTGCAGCATTTTTATCTTCAACTCTTTTCACTGATTCACGAACGGTTTCTGAGCGTTTATGAAGTCTGTCTTTACGGTGAGATTCCTCACGTTTAGCAACCAATTCTTCATGTTCGCCATTCCAGTTTTCAAATTTTTCTAAAGCTGTAGTTTCATCAAACAAGCCAAGAGTTACACCTCTCATTAAATGTCTAAGGAATAAAACACCTTTGAAAGACAGAATGCGTCTGCAAGTGTTGGTTGGTTCTGCACCTTGTTGCATCCAATGTAATGCACGCTCGCGGTTTATACGCACGCTTGCAGGAATTGTCAACGGGTTGTAGGTACCTAATTTTTCAATAAATTTTCCATCGCGGGGAGCAGTTGAGTTAGCTACGACAATGAAATAGAACGGGCGTTTTTTAGACCCGTGTCTTTGTAAACGGATTTTTACCGACATAAATAATAGAAATTATTTGGCGTTAAACAATAGATTTTTTTTCGGACTGCAAATGTAATTGAAAAAAACAAAAAATAAAAACAAATTTATTTTTTGTTTTTATTTTTTGTTTATAGAATAAAACAGGTTTTATCTCCGTCCCATAGGCATTCCACCCGGCATACCCATACCACCACCTTTCATTTTATTTATATTACCCATCATTTGTTTCATTTGCTCAAACTGCTTCATAAATGCATTTACTTCATTTACATCTTTTCCACTGCCTTTTGCAATACGTTTTCTTCTACTAAGGTCTATTAAATCCGGGTTACTTCTTTCGTAAGGGGTCATTGAGTTTATAATAGCTTCAATACCTTTAAACGCATCATCAGATATATCGATGTCTTTTAACGCTTTACCAACACCGGGCAACATTTTAAGTAAGTCTTTAATGTTACCCATTTTTTTTATCTGATTCAGTTGCTCTTTAAAGTCTTCAAAATCAAATTTATTGGTACGTATTTTTTTTTCTAATTTTTTTGCCTGTACTTCATCATATTGGGCTTGGGCACGTTCTACAAGGGTTGTAATATCACCCATGCCTAAAATACGTTGTGCCATACGTTCGGGGTAGAAAACATCTAATGTTTCCAGTTTTTCCCCCATACTTACAAATTTTATAGGCTTATTAACCACATATTTAATGGTTAAAGCAGCACCACCACGTGTATCGCCATCTAATTTTGTAAGTACTACGCCGGTAAAATCAAGTCTATCATTAAATGATTTTGCTGTATTTACGGCATCTTGCCCGGTCATGGAGTCAACAACAAATAGAATTTCATCAGGGTTTACAGCAGCTTTAATATTAGCTACCTCCTGCATCATTTGCTCATCAATTGCCAAACGGCCGGCAGTATCTATAATAATAACATTGTTACCATCTATTTTTGCTTGATTAATAGCATTTAAAACAATAGATACTGCATCTTTATTTTCAGGTTCGCTATAAACAGGAATTTTTATTTGCGAACCTAATACTTTTAATTGGTCTATAGCTGCCGGTCTGTATATATCGGCTGCTACAAGTAAAGGTCTGCGTGCTTTTTTTGTCTTTAAAAAATAGGCAAGCTTACCCGAAAACGTTGTTTTACCCGAACCTTGTAAACCTGCAATTAAGATAATGGTAGGCTTGCTGGTAAGTGATAATTCAACCTCTTTGCCTCCCATTAATTCTGCAAGCTCATCTTTTACAATCTTTACCATTAATTGCCCCGGGCTTACCGATGTAAGCACTTTTTCGCCCATAGCTTTATCTTTTACCCTATCGGTAAATTCTTTGGCTATTTTGTAGTTCACATCGGCATCAACAAGAGCGCGTCTTATTTCTTTTACCGTTGTGGCAATATTAATTTCATTAATACGGCCTTCGCCTTTTAATTGTTTAAAAGCGGTTTCAATCCGCTCGCTTAGATTTTCAAACATAATTTTTTGAAGTGGATTGCAAAATTAATTGAATTCATGCATACTTTGTAAGTAATTTTAAAGATAAATAGCCAATATGTTACTCGTTTTATTTGTGAAACCATTTTTACTTTTCAATCCTTGTTCTTCCTGATGTTGCGATGGGAATCAGGAAGTATAAATAAAACCGTTCTATGAACGTATTGAGGGAACTAATGCTAAATGAAAAGAAACGCAGCTAAGAATATTAAAAACAAATGCATCTTTGGGCAGGTAAGGTTATAAATTAGTTCTAACATTTCTATCCATTTCATTTAGCTTTGTTAAGTAAATGCATTCATAGAAGGAGTTCATTTGGAGTTCAAGATGCCCTAAGGAACATCTTGAACAACGGGACAGCAACCCTTTACAATAAATATCAGATAGATTTCAATGTGTATGGTTTAACCGGAGGCTTAGACCCTTATAACCCTGAAGATATAGATATTTGTGTAGGTATGTTGTGACCCTATTTGACAAATCAAAAAAGTTGCCAAATCTAATATGATACCAAATTATTAAATATTGCAAAAAATACTTAACTTTATAACATAAAACATACAATTATGAAAACAATCCTTTCTTTTTTTATACTTGCCTGCCTAATGCAGCAGGCAAATGCACAAATACAATGGCAGCACTGTTATGGTGGTAGTGCATAT
>CAIWXG010000099.1 GCA_903916555.1 uncultured Bacteroidota bacterium | reverse complement strand
TCTATTTTCAAAAAATAAATTACTGATTTACACCAACTTAAAAATTAAATAATTATTAAAGTAAGCAAAATCCACCCCGCTTTTAACACCGTAACCCCAGCTTTTAACATATAACTAATTAAAAAAAGCAATGTGGGTTAAATAGCGGGAATAATATTTTTTGTGTTCATATAAATTCTATTAAAGGTAAGGATGGGAAAACAAAGTCTAAGGGTAATAATCCATTATATTACCTTGGATATTCTTTTAGTTCTGATGGAAAAAAGCTCAATTTACATGACTATATAGATGGGAAATGGATTAAGTATCCTGATTTGGAGGGGTGGAGTGTAAACGAGGTTGATGAAAAACATAGAAATGTCATTTATAGATTATCCAGCAAATATGAAATATATGATTGGATCGACGATGATGGATTCGATAACTTTTCAAATTGGGTAAAATAATGGGAAGAAATGTTTTTGTTTCATATAAATACTCGGATTCAAAAGTTCAAGATTTAGATCTTTATGAATTGGTAGATTTCTTGGGGTCAAAAATGAAACGTAAAATTGCCACTACAGTTCGGCACTACGTTGACAAACTAGCAGAAAAAATCGAAAGTGATGACCACATCTATAAAGGCGAAGATGATGGTGAAAGTATGAAATCACTTGCTGATTCTACTATTGGCTCAAAACTAGGAGATAAAATATTTTATAGTAGTGTAACAATAGTTTTAGTCTCTAAGGGTATGAAGGATACATTTAAGGATGAAAAAGATCAATGGATTCCTTGGGAAGTATCATACTCATTAAAGGAACAAACTCGACAAGACCAAAGAAGCAAAACAAATGGAGTCATAGCTGTGGTATTACCTGATGAGCTGGGGAGTTATGAATACTATTTAACTAGAGATGCGGAATGTGAATGTAGCTCTTTAAATACACCGTTTCTTTTTGAGATATTAAGAGAAAATATGTTCAACGTAAAAGTTCCAAACAAAAGACTGTGCAATGGTCGTTGGGTTTATACTGGGGATGCTTCCTACATTCAATCAGTTAAATGGGATGATTTCGTAGTTAAACCATCAGCGTATATTGAAAAAGCAATCGATTTGAGGGATAGAAAAGATGAATTTGAATTAAGGAAAAACATTAAGTAAATATGAGCTTTATAAGCGAATCACAGTTATCAAACTACAGGGCAATAACAAAAACATTTGCAAAAAGTGATGTTATAGATTTAAATGAAAGCTCGTCAAGAGACAAGACTAAACCTATGGTATTTCTGTCACATAAACATGATGAGATTAATATTCTTCAAGATGTCACAGGATTTTTGAAAGTAGAAGGTGTTGACATATATGTTGATTGGATGGATGAAGATATGCCTGCTTATACTAATGCCAAGACTGCAATAAGACTAAAAGAAAAAATAAAAGTTGCAAATAAGTTTATCCTTGTAGCAACACCAAATGCAATAAATTCAAAATGGTGTAATTGGGAATTGGGCTTAGGGGATGCCGAAAAATATATTGAAAATATTGCTTTACTGCCAATTGATAGGACAAATCAGTCATTTACCGGTGCGGAATATTTGAAAATATACCCATACATTGATTACGAAAATGGCAGCAATAAATATCTAAATGGCAATGGCATAACGAAAGGTTATTATGTAAAGACGCCGCTTGACGATGGAAATTTAAGACTAATACCACTCAAGGGCTGGTTAAAGAGATAATCTGGAAAATGTGTGGGCTGAAAGGAAAGCAGTTTATAACGGTGATTTTAAAAACTTGGTATATGGAGATTTCCTTGATGACAAAGATGTATTGAATAGCGTAAAAAGAATTCTAATAATCTCAGCTGTTTTTAATTACTTTTGTTGCAATGGCACAATTAGACATTTTCAGCAATATTGTCACCTCAAATTTTCAGCAAAATAGCCGTTCTTCACTGGTTGTTGTTGACAATGGAGAGTACATTTACATGTCTAAATTTTTTTCAAAATCCGATAGTGATAGATTCTTTAAAAAGCTAAGGGAAAATGTTCTTTGGAAACAGGAATCAATGAATATGTATGGGAAGAAGATTAACTTCCCAAGGCTAACCGCTTGGTATGGTGATAACGATAAGCCTTATTCATTTTCGGGAATTACTTTGCGGCCCCACCCTTGGAATAATGAAATCCTTGAAATAAAGCACAAAATTGAGCCCGATGCCGGGGTTACATTTAATAGCGTTCTAATGAATTTATATCGCAATGGTAATGACTCAATTTCTTGGCATACTGATGCAGAACCTGAATTAGGCATAAATCCCATCATAGCGTCCGTTAATTTTGGGGAGACTAGGAAATTTCAATTAAAGCATATAAAAACCGGTGAGAAGAGGGAAATTGAATTGGAGCATGGTAGCGTGCTAATTATGAAGGGAGAATTACAGCATTTTTGGCAGCATCAGGTTCCGAAGACAAATAAAATAATTGGAGAAAGAATTAATCTAACCTTTAGGGTGATAAAATGAAATGGGATTTTGAAAATATTGAAATTGACGACGGCTCTACGGTATTAGCCCAGGCACCTGTGATTATTTCTGCAAGTCGCTCTACTGACATTCCCACTTTTTATGCAGACTGGTTTGTTGAAAGATGGAAAGCTGGATATGTGAAATGGAAAAATCCGTTCAATGGCGTTCCCTTATATGTTTCATTCAAAAAAACAAGAGCTGTAGTTTTCTGGACGAAAAACCCCAAGCCCATTTTTAAACATCTCGATTATTTAGATGAAAATGTAAAAAACTACTACTTCCAATTTTCATTGAATGATTATGATAAAGAAAGGTTTGAAGAAAAGGTACCTAATGTCCAAACACGAATTGATACTTTTATTGAGCTTTCAAACAGAATTGGCAAGGACAGAGTGATTTGGCGTTTTGATCCGTTATTAATGACCAATGAAATTTGCGTAGATGACTTATTAAAAAGATCAGGAAGAATTGGCGATCAGCTATACAAATATACAAATAAATTAGTTTTTAGCTTTGCAGACATATCAATTTATAAAAAAGTCGAGAGCAACCTGAGAAAAGCTAATATCCACTATCGTGAATTTGATTCAACTACAATGGAACAATTCGCCTTTGGATTAAAGAAGCTTAATGAAAAGTGGGGCCTTGAACTTGCTACTTGTGCTGAAAAGTTTGATCTAAATAAATACGGAATAAATCATAACAAATGTATAGATGATGATTTAATGATTAAGCTTTTTGCTCACGACAAGCAGTTGATGGATTTTTTGGGAGTGAAGTTTAATGAATCAACCTTATTTGATTCTACTGGTGGCATAACTAAAACAAAAAAACTTGAAGATAAGGGCCAAAGGGAATCATGCGGGTGCATTATGAGTAAGGATATTGGGGAATATAACACTTGTCCTCACGGTTGTGTTTATTGCTATGCTAATACTTCGAAAGAAATTGCTTTTAAGAATTACAAACTATTTTCATCAAATCAGAAATCTGATACAATTACTGGAAAATAAGATGGCTTACTTTTTTAAATTACCGACAATAACAGAATTAACCATTGGACAACAGGCTGCACTGAATGAACCTAATGCTATTGCAATATCAGGAGGCCCAGGTACAGGCAAAAGTGTTGTTTCCTTATGGCGTCATATCAGGAACTATGGAACAGGTACCAAGAAGAGTTTATTACTTACATATACCAAAACTTTAGAAACGTATTTAGCTTCTTCTGCAAGATCAGAAAATGGGAATGCTGGAAACGCAGTAGACAGGACGTACTGGTGGACAACCCATAACGTCCAAAAATATGATGAAATTATTGTTGATGAAGCTCAGGATGTAGAAGGTGCAAGGTACGAGACAATAAAGAATTATTCAGGTGTTGTGTCCTATGGTGCTGATGACCAGCAAATAGTTTTCAAAAACAGGGCAACAACTCAACAGCAGTTAGCGACAATTTTTCCAAATAATAGGAGCTATGTACTTGATGAAAATTTCAGAAACTCATATGAAATAATGCTGTTTGTTAAAGCACTGTTTCCTCAAAAATTAGTTCCCCAAAATACATTAAATAACCTATTGCAGGAAGGTCGAAGAGGAAACAAACCGATATTGCTTATGTCGAACAATAATGCTGCAAAGCAAACTAAAGCAATCATTGATGTTATAAATCAATTCAATTCTGCTACTCATAATATCGCTGTTTTAGTTGCACTACAGAATCATGTAGATACATATGTAAACATAATTAGAAATGCGGGCATCCAATGTTCCAGTTTTAAGACTGAAGATGGCAGCCTTGGTGAAATAGGGAATGTTCATGTTACAACTTTCAAATCTTCGAAAGGGACTGAATTTGATACGGTAATCATTCCTGACTTTGAGAACATGCTCAATAACATAGCTAATTTACACGTAATAGATGAGAATGACTACTATGTGGCAATTACAAGGGCGAAGCGAAATCTATATTTAGTTAGCACCTTAGCACCAAATTTCCTAGAACGCTCTGAGCAACAAAAATTAACTTACAGTAAAGAAATACTATAATGCAAAATTCATATTATATACCAATTAATTCAGGCAGTCTAGCTCACTATTTTAGCAAGGCGATCATTTTGCCTGCAAAGTATTTTGCAAACAAGCCGGACGATGTTCAGAACAGGATTGATGATTCAATTCTGCTTTCGGAAAGCAAGTGGGTAAAAAACTCTGATTGCTCCATAGAAGTTATATTGACCGGTAATGAAATTAAAAACCTGAACAAAGTGTCAGATCATTTTTACCTGTACAATATACCAATTCCGATTTCGAGGGTAAAATCGGTATGTTTCCTAGATTCAAAACAAAAAGAGACAACAATTTGGAATATAAATAATGGTGCGGCATTTATTCCTGAAAACATTGTTTCAGTAGAAAAGAATAGCAACATTGAAATAATTTCAGATAATGAGTATAAGGGAGGGAATAATTTTACGTCAGGAATAGAATTATCAGACAAAATCAAAAGGTTTGATATTATACTTGGTGGTTTTGCATTTATGAGGCTAGGTGGTAAATCGTTTATGAATTATTCTGCAAATTATTTTTCAACTTTATCGTATTTTAATAAGTTAATTGAAGAACAAACAATCAGCGCATCAAAAGAAAAGGGATTAAAATTTAGCAATAAATACACAGGTCTGTTTTCAAAAAATGAAAGTGAATGGACGAAGTGGCAACAATATATTTATAATAACTTGGACCCTCAAGACATTGAATTACTGGCAGAAAAAGAAGGTGAAAAAGTCGAAAGAAAATTAGGGCTTCTGAAAATAGATTCAATTAACCCAACCTCGCATTTGTATGAGCTTGCAATTTTAGCAACATATGGTGATAGGAAGAACAAAAGTACCGACAACCTTGTAACTGATTTAAGTAATGGAACGATACTCCCAGAAAAAACCGAAGACGTTTCAATACTTTTTGGTTTAAATAATGGGTACTCAAAACTCAGAAATAAATACAAAGGCGCTGTAAGAGATAGTAATGTTAAGTTCACCCTTGAAAGTAAACTCGACTATTACATTATTGAAAGCATTTATCAGTTTGTGTTTAACGGCCCAAAAGCAAACTATTCATTTGATTATATTGATAATTGGTGCCCAATCAGCAAGCCTAAAGAGAATGCTAAAGGTTTTGAAACCTATAAAATATTAGACACTCTAATCATTGCAAAAAAAAAGCAAACACCATTGGAGATTTTTTTGGAAAATTATTCAGCAGATATTTATTCGACAATCGCTAAATCAATAAATCAATGGCTGCCGCCATTTGCAAAGAGTAATGAGAATGAAGCAATTCAATATTTTGAGAAACAGTTGCGGAACGCTTTAACATTTTCGGTCGAAGCACTTCAAAGGAAAATAGAAAGTGAATGTGAGGCAAATTATAATTCACAGAAACAGGAAGCATTTGAATCATTTCAAATAGAGATTGATAAATTGTCGCTAGAAATTTCGCAACTAAAAGAAGAAAATATTAGGCTTAAAAAAGAAGCCGATGTATCCTTGCCTATAGCTCCTTCAACCGATAAATTGCATAAAGATGAGAGCAATGAAAGACGAGTTGAGCCTCTCCCTAACTATGATATCACCATAGCTAGGGAGTCTAAAGTAGGCATTTCAGAAAATTATCAATCAATGAGTTTGTCTGAACTACAAAAAATTGCGAAGGACAAAAAGATCAAAGGTTATACCAAAGTTAAAAATAAAGAAGACCTTATAAATCTTATTACAAAACCTACACCAACACTTCTTTAATTTTTATGCTAATTGTTGAAGATTTACAAACTGCATCAGTTGATGTTACCTCATTGCAGAATTACCTTTCAGATAATTTTGAAGAGGTATATGACTTTTTTACCCATCAGAAGCATTCTCATTTAGTAGCATCTAGAGACAAATTAAATAGATACATTCAGCTTAATAGAAATGTAATTCTGCAATTAAATGTTGTTGAAAAAACAAATCTCGCATTTATTTCACTACTCTTAGATATTAGCGAACAACTTGGACTTATTTCTTCGTTTCGCTTTTTGTTTGATCATTTAAGAGGGAAGAACTACAATATTGGCGAAAGGCTAAATGCAGCTTCTCTATATCTTATTGGTGTAAATACAGCAGATGATTACGTAAATAGATATGAGGCGATTAACAATCACCTACAACATTCTGCCGAAACGGAAGAAGATAATAATGACAAGGTTTTGATGACGATGGTGAATTACTTTTCACAAGTAATTCATGACTTTGGAGAATTTAATATAGATGCAATAAATGTACTAAAGGCGAAAATTCAAAAAACCCTTTCTGATTTTGAATTTTCATTTCTACATAGCAAATTAATTTCGGACGTTTTAAAAGTTGACCTGAGCAACTTTGCGGATGCTTACCACACTATACATTCACTTCTTGATTCTTTTCTTGGACGGGATATTCTTAAGCCGAGTTATAAAAAGGAATTTTTACTCGAAACCGGAACGAAGTACAGCAGCTTATTGGCAAATGTCGCAGACAGTTTTAAAGCTGTTCGACAAATCTCTGTAAACCAATATCAGTTGATTAAATCAGAATCAATTTACAATTCTTTGGGTAGGGGTATAGCAATTTTAACAGACGAGAAACAACTGTTTGCTTACATGAACAGCTATGGTAATATGCATTATGAGAAGCTAATTGAAGCATTTAAATCGCTACCTAAAACATTCTTTGAACAAGAAACAAATATCATAGATTGGGGCTGCGGTCAGGCAATGGCATCAATGACATATTTTGATTTCATTAAGCAGAACGGACATAAACAGCCAACTAAAAACCTTACTCTGATTGAGCCTTCCGAAATAGCATTGAAAAGGGCTTCGTTACATATAAAGAAATTCGATCCGACTGCAGAAATTCACACTGTTAATAAAGATTTGGATGCTCTTACCAATAAGGATCTTAGTAATAACAAAACTAATACGCATATTCACTTGTTTTCAAACATTCTGGATATTGACAAATTTTCATTAAGTCATTTATTGAAATTGGTAGAATCCAATTTCCCCGGTGATAATTACTTTATTTGCGTTAGTCCATATATTAACGATACCCGAACAAGCCGTATAGACGCTTTTGTTAATTATTTCTATAAGAAGGCAAATTTTAAAAGGATTCAATCTATTGATAATAGGTCTGGAGAATGGCAAGGCACTTGGACAAGGGTTGTTCGAGTATTTAACGTGTCGATATAATTTACTTTAGCATTGTTCCTTAATGAGCTTCTTTATATAAATAACCTGATACCTTTAAATTTTATCCAAAGTAGCTAATAGTTGACATACTTCCACCAATTTTTTCAAATCCTCAATGAAAATGTTCGAGAATAGTCCGACCCGGCTCACAAAAAACAAAAGCCGCTACTGGAGCGGCTTTTGTTTTTCTTCCCAATTGAACAATCAAATCATATTTATAAAAAAACACTTTCGTTCGATTATTTCACTTTCAGCATGATGTGGACGTTTTATAGAAGTGCCGGAAAAAGGTAGGGCAGTTCAGAACGGTAGATTTAACCAGGGTGGGGAAATCTCAATTTTTTGACAAGCTCTTTTATTTAACCTTAGGTTTTCAGGAAACTCTCTAAAATAATTTAAGTATAAATATTAAATGGTAAAATGAACGTTATTAATATTTTCATTTTTAATATACTCTTTGATTGTTTTATCCCAAAACACACAAATTCCATTAGATAAAAATCAATTTACAATTTTTAATGCAACAAATTTATCTAATCTTAGAGAAATGGAAACTGACAGACCAGATGTAACTGAAAGTTCATATACCGTTGATGCTGGTCATTTTCAATATGAAGGAGATTTGCTAAGGATGACATTAACAGAAGAAAATGGAATTAGAAATCAAAAGATAGTTTTCAATAATGGAACTTATAAAATAGGTATAACCAATACATTTGATATTCATTTTGCCTTTGAAAATTACATTTTAAATTATCAATCTGAATACAATAATAGATATGTCATAAGAACTCAAGGATTAGGAGATGCTATATTTAGATGTAAAAAAAATATTATTGGAAATGATAGTGGTGAAATCTCAATAGCTATTCTGCTAAATATCAAAGTACCTACCACATCTTTTTATAAAAATATTAATATTGAAGGAGGGGTGATATTCCCTTTTACTTTAAATTATATTAATGATTGGGCAATAGGAGGAGAAGTGGAATTTCAGTTATTGAAAAAGTCTGGTGAACCCGCATATAAATCATACTACCTTCAATCATTAGTAGTTGAACATGAATTGACTAAAAAGATTGCATTCTTTTTAGAAACTCACTATATCTATTCTAATGACTTAAATAGATTTGAAAATTACATAAATGGAGGTTTGATTTTTATATTTAATAAAAACGTTCATTTAGATTGTGGTTTCAATTATGGACTACAAGATTATGCTTATAAATCTTACTTTGTAGGGATGTCATACAGGAAGTAAATAGTACAAATAAATTACCTGAATATTTTATTAATCTAATTTGTATTGTTAGGTTCAATATGAATTAGAATATGCCCCAACTCAGGCATATTTTGCATTAAAAAAGTTTTAAGTTTATGAGATAATTCATGCCCTTCTTTTACAGTAATATTGGCATCTACAATTGCATGTAAATCGACATGGTATTGCATACCTGTTTTGCGGATATAGCACTTCTCTGTATCTATTATCCCATGAACTTTAATAGATTCTTGTTTTATTTTATCAATCAAGTCGTCGTATAGATGTTCATCCATTATTTCACCCAATGCTGGTCTGAAAATTAAATAACTATTATAGAGGATAAAACCTGATGCAAAAAGTGCGGCCCAGTCGTCTGCCGCTTCATAACCTTTACCCAGAATTAAAGCAATTGAGATTCCAATGAATGCAGCAATTGACGTTATTGCATCACTTCTATGGTGCCATGCGTCAGCTTTTAAAGCTGAACTATTTGTCTCTTTACTTCTCTTTATTACTAAACGATAAGAATATTCTTTCCAAACAATAATACCACCAAGTATAAACAGAGTGTATGATTTCGGCATCTCATGTGGTGTAAGAATATTGTGGATGCTTTCATAAGCAATTATAATTGCAGATGAAATTAAAAAACCTACAACAAGAAAAGTAATTAGCGGTTCTGCTCGTCCATGACCGTAGGGATGATTCTTATCTGCTGGTCTATTTGAATATTTCAAACCAAATAATACTAATAAGGAAGAAAATATATCAGTTGTTGATTCAATAGCATCAGCTATAATAGCATACGAATTACCAAAGTAGCCTGTCAAACCTTTTAAAATTGCCATAAAAGTATTTCCTAAAATACTAAAATATGTTGTTTTTATTGCTATTTCATTATTAGTAATTGCCATATATAAAACTATTCGTTAGATATTCTCTTGAAGCAAAGTTATTATATTTAGAGAACATGTTTCAACAAATTTGAATGCAAACCATATTTTTAGATGTATGCCATTCATGTACAAGTAATAAATTTTATTTTAAATTTATACTTTCCTATAGTTCTATATTCGCAAGTATAAAGTAATTATTTTTGTTTAATGCCTTGGCATTATTATCTTTCCGAATAAAACATATAAAATACAATATATGCAACTCTGTTTATTTTTGTTGTAATTTTATTTAGCTTATTTTTGTACTTTATAAACAATATAAATTTTATTTTTAATTGCAATTGCTCTTGCTTGGCATTATTTTTTTATCAGCAAAGATTTTTTTAATGGGTAAACTATATAATAAAAAACTTTAATTTGGTTCGAAATTTTGTCGGAGAGGCCCACAAATGTGAGAGCGAAGAAACAGAGCTGGGTCTTCGCTTTCTTTTTTCCTTCGATATACGCTCTGTTTCTGAGCACTAAAAATTTTCTCTCCATCTACTTTTTGACCTCATTAATACCTTTAGTTTGATTTTATCTTTTTAAACAGTGTTACCAGATTAGGTTTAATGGTTGAAGACTTCGAGTACCTCAATCACAACAATCCTCATGTCATTCATTAATATTTTTTAATCAACAAATTATGGAAATTTCAGGGATGTAAATGGGTATCAGCATGTTATGTACATTATGGAAAAATCCCCTCAGTCCTCAATTATCTCAATTCCAAGTTGTCTATGTCGCTCTATGTTTTCCTTCATTGTTTTAATTTGTTCAGGTGAGTGTCCTTGCCAATCTGTTACCTCTCCAATAACCCGTATAGCATTCCGAGTTCGGTATGATTTAGTGGGATTTCCCGGAAACTTTTTATCTGTTAAATTGGGGTCATCTTCAAAGAGACCTGTAGGCTCAACTATATAAATTCTGCCGTTTTCTTCCCCCAAAGCAAGTTCAGCACCCCATATTGCAGCATCTAATGTAGCGGTTAGATACACAAATAAAGCCTTTTTCTTATTGTCGTAGTTTGAATTAAAGCCTGGTTCAATAAGGTCTCCCTGCATCAGATTAGCCTTTGTGCCATGATAGAATATTTGCGAACCAATATCGTTTGTAGATTCTGTTACATTGTCCTCACTTTTGTTTGTATTCATTTTTTTTAATTTTTTCAATTTGTGTTGTAAATTGATATATAGCCCAAATTTACTGAAATTTATAAAACAAATATATCATCGTTACTATTAGGAAAAACACAAACAGGTTACAAAAGTAATTACACTAATAATCTATCTACTCGCATTATGTTATTGTGTTTATGATTTTGTTTATTTAGCTTTGCATACAATTCAAATAAAAAATAAAACCAATGAAAACGAAGCTAAAAATTTACATTTTATTATTTGCAATCTGCCTATTCAATTCATCAATTTGTCGCGCAGCATTTCCTATAAGAAATATACGTACACAACAAAGTGTTGCTTTTACAAATGCTAATAATATTATCTTATTGCCAACAATAGCAAATAACGCAGATATCAATAATATGCAATCTATTAGTAAGGATATTCAAAAAACACAAGTTGTAGCTCCCGATTTACAGTTAACTCAGTTTGCATATATCTTATTAGCAATTTTAGGCTTGGGCTGGTTGGCAATAGGTATTAATGATGAGTTTCTACATTCAAGATGGATATTTGCACTTTTTCTATATCTTCTTTTATATATACCGGGTTTAATCTACACTTTTTTAAGAATGGATAGATATTATTAATTAATATCTATTTGGGTTGCCAGTTTTACATAATTGCAATTAAAACAAGGAGCTATTACCCCATACAAATTGCTTTCTGCTATACTTCAAAATTTTGCAGTTTTGTGGAAATATAAAAATATTCTTTATGCTTTACATGTCATTAGTTATTATATTATGAATTATTGAAAAAAAGCGTAGACCAAAATCCATAAAATTGGTGTGGATAAAAATAGAAATAACCAATCTATTGCCCTTCTTAATTTTAATACTTCCAAAAATAAAAGAGTAATTGTTACAATTGCTGCAATAATCCAGAAATAAAATAGGTATAGCATATATACTAAACTGCATTCTTCACCATGGCATGTGTTTGCTAAATATAAAAAATATAGCATAATAATATTGTAAATAATACAATATATTAAAACCGGAAGCGTGTTTTTATGGTCTATATTCATTTATGATAAATTAGTGCCTTTTTTCGGGTGTAATTTATGTTACACTCACGGATATAGACACTTTTAGAACAAATTATAAACAGTACTTCTTAAAAACATATTCGGATTATTTTACCACAGTAAATTTAGAATAATACCTGTTTACACCGCTTTGCAATTGGCAGAAATACATACCTGTAGGTAATGTAGCTATACTTTGTGTATAAATACCGTCTATTGATGACTTTTTAACAGCATATATTAGTTGTCCCTCTGTATTGTAAATACTAATTTCAATTTCTGTTTCTTTAATTCCTTTCCATTTTATATTTAATAGGTCTTTTGCCGGATTAGGATAAACAGTTATACTCGCATTTTCTTGCTCATTTATAGTAGGTATTTGCACATGGCTTACTAATTTACGTTTATAAATCTCTACACCGCCTTTTATATTCCCTACTATCATTTCTAAGCTGCCATCGCCGGCAATATCGCCAATGGTTAACGAAGAACGGAAACCGGAATAAATACCATAAAATGTACCCGGTGCATTTTGCCATAAATAAGTAGAATCAATATAAGAGAAATTTTGAGATAGTAAAGGATAGGTTATAGTTGTATCACCACAATCTACACTGTCATATAAATATATATTACCCGAATTGCTGCCAATAAGCAAATAGTCTTTATTGGTACTATCAATTTTACCAATAAAAGGAGTACTGTAACAACCCCTAAAAAAGCTATTGTCAACCTGTACGCCACCTAATTGAGAATTAATTAATTTTAAGCTGATAGTACCCGGCACAGTACTTACGTTTCTGTAAAATTGTATAAAACCGTAATTTTCACCTATTATTAAATCCTTTTTACCGTCTTTATCTATGTCATAAATAAAAGGAGCCGCAAAAGAACCTACATTTATAGTGTCGCCAATTGAGTCTGTAAGTACGGTTTGTACCAGTTGCCAATCGGGTATTAAAGAATCGGTTGCTGCCATATTTTTATAATAAGATAATGTACCATCATTATGTCCTAAAATCATATCTGTTTTTCCGTCATTGTCTATATCTCCAAAAGCAGGTGCAATACCTTGAAAATTTGCTGCATTGATGCCTAAAAAATCTTTAGTTACTAAAGTAAATGACGCACTGCCGGCAACACTTGTGTTTCTATAATAAGATATTTTGCTTCTTAGCAGCCCTGTAGAATCTTGAAAATATCCATCTGAGCCAATAAATAAATCGGGTTTCCCGTCCTTATCATAATCAAATAGAGCAGGCATAGCTGCAGTACCTAAATCTATTGTTTTATCAATTAAAAAAGTATCAGATTGAAAAACCCAACCCGGAGAACCGGGAGTAGTATAGTTTTTATAAAACCAGATACACTTATAATTTTCTGCACCCGTAGAGGCGGAGTTAGGAGATATTAATAAATCTTTTTTCCCGTCTTGGTCTATATCCACATTAAATGCAGCCGGCCATGTAGGTATTTCTATTTGATGCCCGAAACTCTGCCACATGGTATCCTGATAAGCCATACTATCGGGTCCGGAAGGGTTATTAGGGATTCTTCCATTCAATAAAAATGTCATTTCATTAAAAGAAATATTACCGTCCAAATAGTCATAATCACCATCCATATCCCAATCGAACAAACAAGGTGTATTTCCGGTATGCGTAACATGCGCTGTTTTGTGCAGCGATGAATTATCGCAATGCATATCTAATTCATGTACACGATAATTAGATTGAAAAACTTTACCCCAACATTTATCTACTAATTTTATTCTTATGCTGTCGCAAGGCAATCCGTCTTCAACACGCATATTTTTATAATAATAAAGCCAACCACCAAACGGTTCATAAGAAACAAAATCTAAATCTCCATCACCGTCAATATCAACAATAGCAGGTATATCACCCGGATTAACATAAGCATTTGCAGGCCCATGTGTATCTATATCATTATAATAGTATAAGTCTTGATAGAACGTGAAGCATAATTGATTAGATGTATTATAATACCCTTTATAAACCGAGAAACCATAAAAACCCCTATGAAATAAATCGGGTATCCCATCGCAATTATAATCTGCCAATATTAAATAATTGTATATAGGTGGGAAATTAAGTGCATATTCCGGAGCATAAATATATTTTGGATTACCAACAGAACCCTTATTTAAATAAGTCCATACACCAATACCGCTTTCATAAACTACTAAATCTTGCAAACCGTCATTGTTTAAGTCTCCCATTGCAAATTGAGGTTTATTAAAACCACCGCACCAAGCAAGTGTTTGTTCTGCACCATAGGCATACACTTTTATACTTGTATCGTGTTGGAATAAAAGTGTTTGTGCATTTATAGCATTATTGCTAATAAAGAGGAGTAGAAATAAACAAAGAATCTTTTTCATAAATCAAAAAATAGGTATAAAGATAAAGTAAAATAGAAATATAAAAGCGATTAGTTCCCAAAATTAGTATTAATTTTTTTTCAAAGGAGAATCGGCCTCTTTCACAAAATGATTAAAAACTAACCTATCCGCTATGCCGGGAAACAATTTATTAATTAAAACTATAAGTTTGCCTTGGCTTGTCATTACTACGGTACGTTTTCTTTTTTCTATAGCCTTCATAATAATGGAAGCACATTGTTCGGCACTCATCAGTTTTTTTTCATCTAAAGGTGTTTCGCCCTGTAAAGTACCATTAGCAGCTCTTGCCACATTTCTGATATTGGATGCTGTAAACCCCGGACTTACCCACATTACATTTACACCTGTTTCTAATAATTCGGTTCTTAAAGATTCTAAAAAACCTTGCAATGCAAATTTAGATGCCGAATAACCGGTACGACCCGGCAAGCCTCTAAAGCCGGCAATAGAAGAAACACCCACTATTACACCCTTCGTTTTTAATATATGTGGTAATGCAAATTTTGTACAATACACTGCACCATAAAAGTTTACATCCATTAATTCTTTCAGTACCATTAACGATGTATCGTTAAATAAGGCACGCATACTAATGCCGGCATTGTTTATAAGCACATCTATTTTGCCCCAATGGTCTATAACTGTATTTATAAAATGAGTACAATCTGTTTCTATACTTACATCTGCTTTTATACATAATAAATGAGCATTATCACTAAATAATTGTTGTAGTTTGGGGTAATTGCGGGCACAAACAGCAACCTTAGCACCGCATGCCAAACAGGCATCTACCAATGCTTTGCCTATACCCGACGAACCGCCTGTAACAACAATAACTTTGTCTTTTAATAGATACATAAAGATATAATGAATTGCAAAGTTAGCACATGAAATTACAATGAACTAAAAATGCAGATAATATACTAAAAAGGAGTGATTATTTTTAGGTATTATTCATTAGATTTCTGTAACGTCATTTCAATTTAGTAAGTTTGCAGTGCATGAATTATATAGGGCAAATAATTAGTACAAGTGTTTTACAGGCACTGCAAGAACTGTGGGCAAATAAATTGCGTACTTTTTTGTCTCTATTGGGTATTACAATAGGTATTTTCAGTATTACTGCCGTTCTTACTGTCTTGGATAGTATGAAAAATAATATTCAAAAAGAAATGTCAACATTAGGCAGCGATGTATTGTATATAGGTCGCTGGCCCTGGATGGATGAAGGTGGTGAATATAAATGGTGGGAATACTTGAAACGACCCAGTATGACACCGTTTGAGGTTAAAAGCATTGTGTCGCAAGTGCCTGATGTAGCATTTGCAAGCTTATGCCTTACATCAGGTAATGTAAATGTAAAACACAGAGATATGGAGGCAAGCAGCATATCTTGTTATGCTGTATTAAGCGATTTTGAGAAAATACAGAATATTGAAATTGCGGATGGCAGATATTTAAATGCATCGGAGCTTGACGGTGGCAGTAGTACTGTTGTTATTGGCGATGAGGTGCGTAAAGCTTTGTTTCAAACAAGTATTAGCCCATTGGGACAAACAATTTCTTTTTTAGGCAAACAATTTATTATTGTAGGTGTTCTAAAAAAGAGCGGACAGAATATGGCAGGGTTCAATTTCGACAATTGTGTAATGTTTTCATATTATACTGCCGCATCGGTTATAGACGTTAAAGCATTAGATAACGATCCCTTACTTGCTGTAAAAGGAGCTAAAGGTAGAAACATTGACGAGGTAAAATATGAAGTAGAAGGTGTATTGAGACGGATAAGAAAAGTGAAACCCGGACAAGGAAACAATTTTGCAATTAATCAGTTAAGTGAGGTCTCTAAAACAATAGAATCTTTATTTGGTACTATTGATTTAATTGGCTTAGGTATTGCTGTATTATCCTTAATAGTGGGTTCTTTTGGTATAGCTAATATTATGTTTGTAACTGTAAAAGAACGTACAAAAATTATAGGGCTTAAAAAAGCGATAGGTGCAAGAAAGTCTTCTATCTTATTAGAATTTTTAATAGAAGCAATTGTTCTTTGTGTTATTGGTGGCTTAACCGGTATTGTAATTGTGGTATTGTTAAGTCTATTATCTACTTACGCATTCGGATTTGAAGTAATTTTATCGTTTTCTAATTTTTTTGTAGGTATATTTGTTTCCATAATTGTGGGTATATTGTCCGGTATTATACCGGCATGGTCGGCATCGAGATTAGACCCTGTGGTAGCAATAAGGTCAAATTGATTTATTATGAATGAAAATAGTTTATTGGTTTTAGATAAAGAGCGTATTGCATTTAAAATGCGCCGCATGGCTTACGAAATATGGGAGCGTAACAGCGATGAACAAGAACTAACTCTTATAGGTATTGAGCATGGCGGTAAAATACTATCAGACAACCTTACAGAAATTCTTAGAGAAATATGTCCGCTCGTTATTCATAATATTGCTATAACCATTAATAAAAAAAACCATCTAAATCATGCTCTTGATTTTGAAGATAATTTAAGTGGTAGAGCTATAGTGCTAATTGATGATGTAATCAACTCCGGCAAAACAATTATGTATTCTTTACATGCCATACTTTCTTTTGATATTAAAAAACTAATGGTTGCCGTTTTAGTTGACCGTAAACATAAATCTTTTCCAATTTCATCAGATATTGTAGGGCATACCATATCTACAACATTACAAAACCGGATAGATGTAAAAACAGAAGGTAATGAAATAGTGGGCGTTTATTTAGCGTAGAATAGAATATGTACTATAGCTTTTTCCTGAAAATACATCTATTTTGATAGAGTAATATTAATTTAATGGAACTTATTAATACTCATTTCTCCTAAAGTCTTATTTTAAATGTAATTTGCGAAAGGAAATATAAATAGAAATGAATACCTATTCACAAGAAAAATTACAACTTGCTCTTAAACATTTTTTTGGTTTCGATGAGTTCCGTCTCAAACAACTTTCAATAATACAAAATGTTCTTGCCGGTAACAATGTATTGGCAATTATGCCTACGGGTGGCGGTAAGTCTATCTGTTTTCAGTTACCTGCAATGTTATTACCAGGTATTACAATTGTTGTTTCGCCACTTATTGCACTTATGAAAGACCAAGTAGATGCATTATTGGCAAATGGTATTTATGCTGCTTTTCTTAATTCATCTCAATCTGCCGATGAACAACGTAGAATAATGCAACATGCAATAAAAGGAGAAATAAAACTATTATACATAGCCCCAGAACGCATTCCTGCAAATACGCAATCATTTATTGATTTTTTAAAAAGACTAAATCCTTCTTTATTCGCAATAGACGAAGCACATTGTATTTCGCAATGGGGACACGATTTCAGACCGGAATATTTAAAACTTTCTATTCTAAAAAATCATTTCCCCCATCTACCACTTATAGCCCTTACTGCCAGTGCCGACACTATTACTCAAAACGATATAGTAGAAAGGCTTGCATTAAATGAACCTAAAGTATTTATAAGTAGTTTCAACAGACCTAATATTCATTATTTTGTACTGCCAAAACGGAATGCACTTGCACAAATTGAAGATTACATAAAAAAGCACATAGACGATTGTGGTATAATATATGCCCTTTCGCGGGTATCTACCCAAGAAATAGCTGCTTATTTAATAAAAGCAGGTATTAAAGCTGCTCACTATCATGCCGGTTTAGATAGTGCTGAAAGAAGCAGGGTACAACAAGCATTTCAAAAAGATGAATATAATGTAATTGTTGCCACAATTGCTTTTGGTATGGGTATAGATAAATCGAATGTAAGATATGTTATACATCACGATGTACCCAAAAATATTGAAGGCTATTATCAAGAAACAGGGCGTGCCGGCAGAGACGGGCTAAGAAGCGATGCTATTTTATTCTATTCTTTTGGCGATATAATGAAGCTGAAACGTTTTGTAACCATAGAAGGCAATAATACACAAAGTGCAATAACATTAAAAAAATTGCAACAGATGCAAGACTTCTGCGAGCTGGAAGCTTGCCGAAGGCAGTACCTTATGGAGTATTTTGGTGAACCTTTTCAGGCATACTGTGGTTCGTGCGACTATTGCCTAGGTACACTTGAAGAAAAAGATATTACTATAGATGCTCAAAAATTTCTGTCGGCAGTAGCCAGAACAAATGAGAATTATGGCACTAATTATATTATTGATGTTTTAAGAGGTTCTGCAAGCGAAAAAATAAATGAGTTGCATAAAGAATTAAAAACCTATGGCATAGGCAAACATCTAAAAAAAGAAGAATGGCAATGGATAGCACAGCAATTACTACAACATCAATTTTTATCAAAAACAGAAGACCAATTTCCTATATTAAAATTAAATGATAAGAGTTGGAAACTATTAAAAGGTGAAACAGAACTAAAGCTAATTACTAAAAAAGAAAAACAAACGATTGTTGCTCTTGACGAACCTGAATATGATACCGAAATTTTTAAATTATTAAAAGACCTTCGCCAATCAATTGCCTTAGCAAGTGCTGTGCCTGCCTATAATATTGTTTCCGATGATACATTAGTTGCTTTATCTTCCTATTATCCGCAATCGTTTGAAGAACTAAGACAAATAACAGGTTTTGGAGACTATAAAGTAAGTAAATATGGCGCTGCTTTTTTGAATGTAATTACAACTTACACTCAAAAAAAGAAAATAGCATCGCGAATGAGTTTAGCCAAACCTAAAAAAGAGAAAAAAGAAAAAATAACACAATCGGTAATAGGCAGTTCGGCTTATGTAACATTGGCAATGTATAAAGAAGGAACAGGAATACCTGAAATTGCCAAAGAAAGAAACTTATCGCAAAGTACAATAGAAAGTCATTTGGCACAATTTATTGCATCTAATGAATTAAAGATAAGCGACTTTATGACGGATGACAAACACCTTAAAATTTTAGAAACAATAAAACTATCGGGGCAAACAATTGCATTAAAACCTATAAAAGATTTATTGAGTGATGATTATAGTTACGGAGAAATAAGAATGGTTTTGGAATGGTTGAAAAAAAATGGATAATGAAATATGTATGTTTTTGGCAACTATTCAGTTATGCAAAATTAAAAAATAAATTTTTATGGAGTCTGAATATGTATTGTTTTTGTGTTTTGTAATTGTTCTAAAAACTTAATATAGATTTTTATTAAAAACACTACTTGCATACAGGCATCGTTACATAAATACGAAATAGCCTATTACCTTTGCATTCGATAAAGCAATTTTAGTTCTTAAAATAATTTATTTTATGTCATTCCGAATAGAAAAAGACACTATGGGCGAAGTAAGCGTACCTGCTACTGCCTATTACGGAGCGCAAACACAGCGTTCAATCGATAATTTTAAAATAGCCCAAGACATTAACAAGATGCCTAAAGAAATAATACAGGCATTTGCGTATTTAAAAAAAGCTGCTGCCATTACCAACTGTCAGTTAAGTGTTTTATCGCAAGAAAAGTGCGACTTAATAGGCAAAGTTTGTGATGAAATTCTTGAAGGCAAACTAAGAGATGAATTTCCGTTGGTTGTGTGGCAAACAGGCTCGGGCACACAGTCTAACATGAATGTGAATGAAGTAATAGCCTACAGAGCACATGTGCTTAATGGTGGCGAGCTTGCAGATAAAACAAAAGTGATACACCCGAACGATGATGTAAATAAATCGCAGTCATCAAACGATACGTTTCCTACTGCTATGCACATTGCTGCTTATAAAATGTTGGTTGACGTTACGATTCCGGGCATACAAAAACTGCATGATACACTTGCCCTAAAATCAAAAGAATTTATGCATGTAGTAAAAATAGGTCGTACCCATTTTATGGATGCTACACCACTTACTGTAGGTCAGGAATTAAGCGGTTATGTATCACAATTAAATCATGGGTTAAGAGCTATTAAAAACACACTCGCACATCTTAGCGAATTGGCATTAGGTGGTACCGCTGTTGGTACAGGTATCAATACACCAAAAGGTTATTCTGAAAAAGTGGCAGAGAATATAGCATCATTAACTGGCTTGCCATTTATAACTGCAGAAAATAAATTTGAAAGTCTTGCAGCCCACGATGCTATTGTTGAAGCACATGGTGCATTAAAAACAGTTGCTGTAAGCCTTATGAAAATTGCCAACGACATAAGAATGTTGAGTTCCGGGCCAAGATCGGGGATTGGCGAATTGCATATACCTGACAACGAACCGGGTTCTTCTATTATGCCGGGTAAAGTAAACCCAACACAATGTGAGGCTTTAACAATGATTGCAGCACAAGTTATGGGTAATGATGTAGCAATAAGCATAGGCGGTTCTAACGGGCATTTTGAATTAAATGTGTTTAAACCTGTTATGATATACAACTTCTTGCATAGTGCCAGACTGATAGGCGATGGATGTATATCGTTTAACGACAAATGTGCCGAAGGATTGCAGCCGATAGAAGAAAACATTAAAAAACATGTAAATAATTCTTTAATGTTGGTAACAGCCTTAAATACAAAAATAGGCTACTACAAAGCTGCCGAAATAGCACAAACAGCACACAAACAAGGTAAGACACTTAAACAAACAGCAATAGATTTAGGTTATGTAACTGCCGAAGAATTTGACAGTTGGGTTGACCCTAAAGATATGGTTGGAGAAATAAAATAAATAAAATATTTAAAATGTCTTTTTTATTTGGATTAAAATTTAAATATTTGTAAAAAAAATCATGGCAGGTTTCGGTATTTTTTTTGCATTATTAATATGGTTCTTTTTCTTTTTCGGCATATTATTATTCTTTATCGTAGCTAACTGGAAAATATATAAGAAAATGGGTTTAGAAGGCTGGGAAAGCTTAGTACCCTTCTATAATTTATGGGTATTGGCAAAAGCTGTTGGTAAACCACCCTATTGGGGTTTATTATGCTGCATTCCTTTTTTTATTGGAATTATTTGGGCTATTTGGTTGTGTAACATGCTGTCTAAAAGCTTTGGTAAAGATGAAGGCTTTACTGTGGGTTTAATTTTTCTTCCTTTTATATTTATACCAATACTTGGCTCTGGTAATGCTAAATACTTAGGTCCTTATGGCGACCCTGTAGCATTTAGAGCTTATAATGAAAATAAGAAGTTTGATTTTGAAAATAATAATCTAATAAATTAAAGAATTGTAAATTTAATTAAAAATGAGGCTGCTCTTCTTGAGAGAGCCTCATTTTTAATTTGTATAAAATTCTAATAAATACCTA
>CAIWXG010000098.1 GCA_903916555.1 uncultured Bacteroidota bacterium | reverse complement strand
TACATAAAAATAATTAGATTTAATTTGATATTTTTCCAATAAATTATTTAAATTTTTCTCCTCTGTCTCCCAATTAAAATCTGGTGTAAAAGACATAAATCCTAGTATATAAATCTTACTTTTTACATTAGGGTACATCTTTACTAGGTCTGAGGCAGTATCGATACTATTTACTATAATTTTATTGGACCCCTTAATAAGCCTATTATGACGTAAATCTCTAGAACGGATCTCTTCCTCACTAAAAATTTTAGTCAAATGTATATGCTGTAAATCGGGAATCCAATTTATTGATTTTATAAAGGGTATATTCGTAAAATTTGAATGAGAAACCACCTCAATACCATGAATTAGACATAATGGTATCACTGCTAAATCTGATCGAAATATTTTACGTATTAATTTCCAGACAATCCAATATAAACTACCCTTATCCAACATAGTAGTTAATACAACCTCTACATTTTTACCTTTCGCCGATAAAATATCTATTACTGATTTATTGGTTTTATACCCCAAGAATAATATTAATCTAACATCAGTAGAATTTATTTTATTGATTGCTTTAAATAAATTCTTATAATAATTAATTCCCCCCATCCAATTCAATGTTGGGTTTAGAAAAAATCCTACCTTTTTCATACTATACTTTTAAACCAAGTGACATATCCCTCTAGCCCTAAATTTAAATCTTCCTTTGGTTTCCAGCCATACCTATATGACTCTGTGTTGTCGGAAAGATAGTGACGCGGATCCTCAATTCGAACTTGATTATTAAAACTAATCTCACCTGTGTAGTGATAATAATCTCTTAACATGCTTATAATATTTTTTATTTTATATTGAGAACCACTACCACAGTTCATTTTATATGGGTAATTTTTTATATTACTATTGATCACTAGATCAAATAATTCTAGAACATCTTTAATGTGTATAAAATCTCTAGTTTCGTTGCCATTCCCCCAAAATTCAGCTTTTTTTTTGTCTCTGAATTTACTACAAGCCTCCCATAGAATTTGCTTTTCCAATCCAATTCCATATACAGAAAATAAGCGGATTATATAAATATTTATTCCGTATATATTTTTATAGAATTCACAGTAATTTTCTGCCATCAATTTATGAGTTCCATATATTGATATAGGTGCGGTAGGCAATGAAATGGAAATCGCCTGAGAATTGCACGCCCCATAGACCGCCGGACTAGATGGATATATAAATTTTGCAATAGGCCAATGCTCACGAACATATTCAAGCAATATCTTGGTAGATTCAACAGTTGAGTAATAGTCATCTTGCGGATACTTAGCGGCGTTAGCCACGGACCCTCCTCCGGCACAATGTATTACTACGTCTGGAATACATTCGATCTGGGTCAACAAACTTTTATTCAAAGTCCCTTTATACCATTGCATAAAACCTATTTCGGCCTGTTCAAGTACAGATAAATTACCTCTACCACAACCAATTACTTCGTAGCCTTTCTTGGAAAAATAATATGCTATTTTTTTACCCAAGAATCCAGCCCCACCTGTAACTAATAATTTCATAAAATTTATAGTGAGTTATTGAAAATCTTACAATTTCTATAAAATAAGATTTTGCAATTACCTTCCTTCCATTGAAGCGATCCACTCTTCGCTATACAAAGAAACAATCTGGGATAATGTCTGCTGTTCCCCAGTAACAACATTTACTATTGGCAGCCCTTTAATTATGTCCGACCTTACCACTCCGCCAATAAAATTTAACTTCCCTGAATTATCCAAGCTTTCACGAAAGCGCGAAGGATGTGCCACCCTCTTCAATATTAGGGGCTCGAAGATATGAAAACGATCATTTCTAATAAAAAAGGCATTATTACCAGCACGGTTCGATCCCAGGAAAGTGTATCCTTTTTCTGATCCTAATTTACATAGAGCCCCTATGGAAGTACCATAGTACAAATTAGAATAATTTGCCTTTGATCTAATAAAATCCTTT
>CAIWXG010000097.1 GCA_903916555.1 uncultured Bacteroidota bacterium | reverse complement strand
TCATACATTACATAAGCTTATAAAAATTATGGATGAAAGGGGTATTGAAAAATATAATAAAATAGCAATTCCTTTTTACCATGCTGCTAATGTTAGGTGGGATGACTTAAAAGCACGTACTATTTCTCCTGATGGTAAAGTTTATGATATACCGCCAAGTATGTTCAAAGTATCGGAAGATGAAAATGGTACTCCTCAAATTATTTTTGCAATGGAAGGTGTTGAAAAATACGCTGAGGTAGAATTTTTTATAAAAGAACAAATGGAATATTCTGTTTTCGAACATTTGTTCTTTTCTCAGGAAATGCCCATATTGGAATATAATTTTGAAATGGGTTTTCCTAAGGAGTTAAGAATGGAATTTAAAGGCTATAATGGATTTCCTGATTTAATGGATACTTTAATAGCCGGTAGAAGACATGTGAAATTACATTTAAAAACGATTCCTGAATTAAAAACAGAGCCTTTTAGTTTTCCTTATTTGCACCTAATACGTGCCGAATGGAGAGTAAATTATTATGCTTATTATGCTCATGATTATAGTATAGAAAAGCAATTTACTTGGGACGAGATGGCAAAAGAACTCTATACTAATGCCTATAAAATTTCTGATACCGAAAAAAAGGCAGTTATTACTTTTTTAACTTCAATTGGTGTTACCGGTAGTGAAACAGAATTAGATAAAATTATTAAAATTGAAAATGGTATAAAAAGAAATATTATTGTTTATCCGGTTGTAAAAGACAACTCTTGCAATCTTGATACCATCATTTCTAGAAAATCTGCTACTTCGTTTGGTGTCATGAAATTATTTGCTGCTTGTTTTAAACAAACAGATGTAAAATGTGAATTAGGACGTGCTACAGATAGACAATATTATATCTTAGATGAAAAATTTGAGAATTGGTATAATCTGCATCAATATCTAATTTATTTCCCCCATTTTAAAAACTTTATTTCTCCTACAAATGTACTTTTAAGATACCCAATGGTTGAAAATGGCGTACTTACTAACAAAGGTATTTTTTGTAAAATGGGTTCCTATACTGACCCTACAATCAGGCTTGCCGATAAAAAAACGATTTACAATCCTACATCTGCCGATAACTACATTAACTTAGTAGCTAATGTGTCTTTTGAAAAGAATTTAGAGGCAAATGTAACTATGAAATATTCCTATTACGGTTATCCTTCTGTTGGCCCTAGAAGTACAGTAAATATAATTCCTCCCGGTGACAGACTGAATACGTATATAGAGTCTTTATTCGGTATTCATAAACAAGATAATTTATTGAAATATTCAATTAATAATGAAGGTTTAGAAAACTATACGTCTAATAAACCATTAGAAATAACTGCATCTATTAAAGCTACCGAGTTAGTTGAAAGAGCCGGTAATAAATACATTCTTAAAATAGGCAATGTTATAGGTAATCATATTGAATATTATCAGGAAAAAGAGAGAAAACTTCCTGTAGATATTAGCTATCCTCATGTTATAAACCGTACTATTAATGTAACGATTCCATCGGGTTATAAAATTGCAAATTTAAATGACTTGAAGGTAAATGGTGATTATGTGGACCCAAGAACAAAAACAGTTGCGGTCGGTTTCAAATCTGATTATGTACTTAAAGGTAACAAGTTGGTTATTACAATTAAAGAAACCTATAATCAAACTCACTTTCACATAAGTGATTACCAAATTTTTAGGAATGCTATTAATGCCGGTGCCGATTTTAATAAGGTAAGTTTAGTACTCACACATTAATCAAATTTATTTGTAAGTATTAAGGTGCATCTAATAAATATTGCAATTTATTAGACGCACCTTAATACTTTTTATTATTTGTATTTAGGTATTAGCATATTGTTTATAAGAATCAATTCATTGCTTTTATTACACTTACCTTTGTACCTCTATAATTTATGCAACACGAATTTCTTAGGTATAGTTGCCAAATGGCGTTACCCGGTTTTGCTGAACAAAAACAAAGACTGTTGCAAAAAGCAAAAGTCTTAATTGTGGGTGCAGGTGGGTTGGGCTGCCCGGTGGCACAATACTTAGCTGCCACCGGTGTGGGTACTATTGGCATTGCAGATTTTGATACCATATCGGTAAGTAACCTGCATAGGCAAATTTTATATACCCCTATGGAGGTTGGGATGCAAAAAGCTATCGTGGCTTGTAACAAATTACAAGAACAGAATCCTGCTATTTGTTTAATACCTCATTGTGTTCGTATTACACATAATAATGTTTTAGATTTCGTCAATCAATATGACATTATTGTTGACGGTACTGATAATTTTGATACCAAATATTTACTAAACGATGCCTGTGTAATTGCAGGAAAGCCATTAGTATATGGTTCAATATACCAATACGAGGGTCAGGTAGCAGTATGGAACGTTGTAAATGAGGACGGCAGTAGGACACCTAATTACAGAGACTTATATCCTGAAATAAATGCTGCAACTATCCCCGATTGTGCTGAAGGGGGAGTGTTACCTGCTCTGGCAGGCATTATCGGTTGTATGCAAGCTAATGAAGTTATTAAACTAATAACAAAAACAGGTGAATTACTAGCTGGAAAATTATTGATTTTTGATGCATTAACCATGCAAAGTCATCAATTCTTTATAGGCGATGTAACCCATACACAAATTACCAATTTAGTACAATCGGTAAGTGTGCCTACAATAAGCTGTAAGGAATTTAAACAATTGGTAACAAAAGGCAATTATGTATTAGTAGATGTACGCAAAAAAGATGAAAGAGCCATATTCCATATTGGTGGCATCCATATACCTTTAGCAGAAATAGAAATGCATATTGAGGAATTAAATACTTCAATGCCTGTTATTATTTATTGTGCATCGGGTAAAAGAAGTGCAGAAGCCGTAAAAACAGTGCTAAAACACTTGCCAAAATTATCTATTTATTCATTACATGGTGGTATAAAGGCATGGCAAGAGGAAATGTAAATATGAATATGACTATTATTATTAAATAATTTATATTACATAGTATAATAACTATATCTTTGTTGAAATAACGAAAAAATGAAAAATACCATACTCTTAATAGCATTCTTCTTTTCTTGTGGAACGATAACAGCACAGAAAATAAAAAATATAGATTATACCATTAAAAACAATCGTGCTATTATAAACTACGAAATTGTAGATTGCCCGGATAGTTTGGTTTGTGCCGTAAAAGTAAAGTTTGAAACCGAAACAGGATATTATATTCAACCACAAAATCCGTATGGTGATATTACTAATGTTGGTAATGGTAACCATATAATCAATTGGGATATTGCTGCCGATAAACAAGATTTTAGCGGAAAGGAAGTAGCGGAAATAGACATTGTCAGTATTACAAAGAAATTACCGGCGAAAGTATTTTCTTATGTTGAACAAATGCCATCACCTACTTTTGATATAAACGCATACCTAAATAAAAACTTACAGTATCCGGAAGCAGCTCGCAAAAAACAGATTGAGGGTAGGGTTATCATTAAATTCGTTATTAATGAAGATGGTTCTGTTAGCGATGCAACACTAACAAAAGGAATTGGTAAGGAGTGTGATGAGGAGGCGATGCGAGTAGTTAAAGCTATGCCCAAGTGGAAACCCGGAAAGCAAAATGGTAAGTATGTAAAAGTATATTTTACACTGCCCATACAATTTAGGTTATAGGTTTGAGTTTTTTGTAAAATATGCCATTAAAAAAGACTCAGTAAAAATACCTAATTAATAAAAATAGAACCTGTAAAAAATTATTTATTAGTCTGTAGTCTTCTGCAGCCATTCTTCAATAATTTGCTGGTCAAGGTTAGCGTACTCTGCTGTTGCAACCACCCAACCCTTATTTATAAATACTATTAAAGGGAACGAACCATGCGTTATGTTTATAAATTCGTCTCTCTCCATTCTTGAATAGGGTATATCGTTCGCTTTACTTTTATTCCAAAATTCACTTAAATCACTTTTTGTGCCTCCTATAATAAAGTAAAAAGGTAATTTAGGATTCTTTTTATGCATTAAATGCATTTTATATGCAGCCATTTTACAATGTGGGCAACCGGGACTTAAAAAAGCTACAATATATTTACCCTCTGTCGGTTTTAGTAATTGGTTGGGTTGTTGTTGTGATTGGTAATAAGAGATTTCTGAAATATTAATCTGATATTTCTTATTTCGCAACCAATCAGGTTGATTATCCGGGAAGCCGAATAAAATAAACGGTAATAACAATACAATAAAAAGCAAATCGGGTACAATAAGTTTTGCCCATTTCTGAAGCCATAAATTACTATATTTTATAAGTAAAAATAAGCTTATTAATAGAAACCCATTTTTTATTAATGCCTCTATTGGGGTCATCTTTACACTGTCGCCAAAGCAGCCACAGTTTACATTATTACCAACTGTTGCCAATAAGTAAAATAAATAGATAGAGAATAATGTAATTAAACCAAATGCTGTTTTTAATATCCATTTATTTTTTCCATAAAATTTTAGAATTATAAGCAGCCCCAAAGCAGCTTCTAAACCTATAAATATTCTTGCTACAAACGCTGCTGTTACCCAGGTAAGCGGCAGGTAATCTACAATTGTATATTCAAATAATTGTATAGGTATAACTTTAGTATAGGCAGAATATAAAAACAGACAACCGGTAATAATTGATACTATTAGCAGTGCTATCTTTTTTAATTTAATCATTTCAGAAATTGTACAAGTCAAAATTAAATCAATAATGTTCTTGTTTCAGAATTAAATTTATTTTACAAGTTTTTATTTTATTTTTACTTTTTAATAAAAATAAAATGTACTATTTTATGAAGTATTTTATTGCTGCATTCGTTTTTTTAGTACACTTTTCTTTTTCTTATTCGCAAGTAAAAAATTCTTTGGCAGAGCAGGGGATAAAAGGAAATGTTATAGAACTTACATGGAGAAAATTTATTGTTTCAGGCTCAGGTGCTACTGCTGTAAACAAGATAGATACCAAAACTATTTTTAGTTACGATTCTTTGGGGTTTTTATTGGAACAACGAAATTTTATTGACGAGATGAAAGTGAGAACAAGCAACAAATTTAATTATAACAGTAACGGATTTAAAATTGAAGAACATACTTTTTATCCTGACGGTAGTTTAATAGAGAAGTTTATTTATAAATATGATAATGCCGGAAATTTAATAGAAGAAATTGTATATAATGGAAAAGATACTCTAAAACCTGAAATGGTAAATAAATTTGACCCTAAAGCTAAAGAAGAGCCTGTAAATGATAGTGATGAAGAGAAAATAGTAGCCGACCAAACCGAAAAAATTATGAGTTACGACAAAGCAGGTAACTGGCTTAAGAAAACTATATATATGAATAAAGTTCCATTCTCGGTTGAAGAACGGGAATTTACTTATTTTATTAAGCCATAAACGTGTTATACCCTGTTTATTTTCCACTCATCTCTATGTTTCCTTAGCGGGTGTTCTTTCGATTTATTAAAAATCATTGCACCGTTATTTCTACCGGCACGCTTTTCTTTTTGTAGGTCTGTTGGCATATTTTTTTCTTCTAAGCAATCGGTACTACAGCAACCTTCTAACTGTATAGCACATTCTTCGCATTGTATAAACAGAAGGTGGCAACCATCATTTTTACAATTAGTATGTGTATCGCAGGGCTTGCCGCATACATGGCATTCAGACAATATATCTTCTGTTATTCTTTCGCCAAGTCTTTCATCAAAAACGAAGTTTTTACCTTTAAATTTTATTGGTAATCCTTGTTCTTTTGCTTGTTTGGTGTATTCAATGATGCCGCCTTCTAAATGAAAAACGTTTTTAAAACCATTATGTAACATATAGGCACTTGCTTTTTCGCAGCGTATGCCACCGGTGCAATACATAATAATATTTTTGTCTTTCTCGTCTTTCAGCATATCAATAGCCATCGGCAATTGGTCTCTAAAGGTATCTGAAGGAACTTCTTGTGCATTTTCAAAATGACCAACTTCATATTCATAATGATTACGCATGTCAATAATTATAGTATCAGGCTTTTCAGACAGCTCATTATAATCTTTTGCACTTAGATATTTACCGGTAACAGAGGGGTTGAAGTCGCTATCAGTAATACCATCGGCAACAATTTTAGTTCTTATTTTAGCACGTAATACCCAGAATGATTTTCCATCATCATCAATAGCACTATTTAGCCTGATACCATTTAGTTCTGGTGCGGAATTGTATAATACCTCTTTAAAGCTTTGCAGCATATTTTCGGGTACACTAATTTGGCCGTTAATACCTTCATTAGCAATATAGATTCTACCATATACATTAATTTTAGTAAGTGCTAAGTATAAATTATTTCTGTAATTTATTGTATCGGCGATATTAAAATATTTATAAAAAGAAACAGTAATTCGTTTTTCTGTTTCAGCTAACATTTTTTCTTTTAATTCTTTATTATTTATTCTGTTGTGCAACATTATATTTACTATTATTTACTACAATACGTACTATACTAATGCAAATTTACTGAAATTTGATTTTACAGCATTGATAAAAATAGTTTTTATTTATAGTTTATATAATTTTATTTATTCAAACTGATATAAATCATGTATAAATCAAGTCGCTTTTCGTTTGATTTTCGTAATTTTGCATTCTAAAATATTTTATGAAAGAAGTATATATAGTTTCTGCGGTTCGTACACCGATTGGTGGTTGGGGTGGTTCTCTGAAAGATTTTTCTGCTACTAAATTAGGTTCTATTGCTATTAAAGGTGCAATTGAAAGAGCCGGAATTAATGCAAGTGAAATTAATGAAGTGTATATGGGTTGTGTATTACAATCTAATTTGGGGCAAGCCCCTGCAAGACAAGCTGCTCGCTTTGCCGGTGTACCAGATAATGTTCCTTGCACAACTATAAACAAAGTGTGTGCCAGCGGTATGAAGGCTGTAATGTTGGGAGCACAATCTATAATGCTTGGCGATGCAGATACTGTTGTTGCCGGTGGTATGGAAAGCATGAGCAATGTACCGTTCTATAACGAAAACATGCGTTGGGGTAATAAATATGGTAATGTAACTGTAATAGACGGCTTATCTAAAGACGGACTTATTGATGTATATCACAACTATGCAATGGGTGTTGCAGCAGACCTTTGCGCTAAAGAATATAATATTAGTAGAGAAGCTCAAGATGAATATGCAATAAATAGTTATAAAAGAAGCCAAAAATCATGGGATGAAGGTTTTTTTAATAATGAAATAGTACCGGTAGAAGTACCCCAAAAGAAAGGCGACCCAATTTTAATTTCAAAAGATGAAGAGCCTTGGAATGTAAAATTTGATAAAATCCCCGGTTTACGTCCTGCCTTTACTAAAGACGGTTCTGCAACTGCTGCTAATTCCAGCACAATGAACGATGGCGCAAGTGCATTAATTTTAATGAGCAAAGAAAAAGCCGATGCTTTGGGAATTAAACCAATAGCTAAAATTTTAGGATTTGCTGATGCAGAACAAGCTCCTGAATGGTTTACAACAACACCTTCAATAGCTGTACCTAAAGCAATTGCAAAAGCAGGTTTAAAAATTGAAGATATAGACAATTTTGAACTAAACGAAGCTTTTAGTGTTGTATGTTTAGTAAATATGGAAATATTGAAATTAGATGCCAATAAAGTAAATGTAAAAGGTGGTGCTATTTCTTTAGGACACCCATTAGGCTCAAGTGGTTCTAGAATTATTGCTACACTTATAAATGTACTTAACGACACAAACGGCAAATATGGCGTTGCCGGTATTTGTAATGGGGGTGGTGGTGCTAGTGCTATTGTTATAGAAAAAATGTAATATTGTTTAGATTATACCAATGGTTCATGGCTTTATTTTAAGTCATGAACCTTTTTGATTTTAGGGATATTAGAGCGTATACAATTTTTACAAACGTTACAGTGTTATTTGTGCGGCTTTAGTACATATTAATAAAACACAACCGAATACTACTTAGATAGCTTTGAACAAGATACACTAATGGAATTTGTTAAGAAGTTGATGCATTTTTAGCAAAAATGTTGGTGGTTTCCATTTTAGGAGCGTGCTGTTTTTATGACTCGTTTCCAATACAGTAAAACAAGTATCTATTCAGACATACAAAACAAACAACCTATAAATGCATTATAATCCCGACACAGATGCCATTATTTAGAATAACATATAAATGAGAAGAAAACTTGAAAGAATGAAATTATTTTTAAATATCATATAAAATACTTTCATCCTAGTATTTTTCCGCTAATGTACCTAAATAATAAATTTTCTATACAGACAAATGTTATATATGTATGTTTATTACTATATTAACAAAAAAGATTCATCAACATATAATATATAAAAGAACATTAACAGTATAATTTATATACAATTTCATTGTATATTTTTTTTCCAATTTGCGAATTATATATTATATTTTCAAAATTACTAACATACTTAATACCTTTTATTGCATTAGTTAAAAAAATTTCATCCGCAGCAACTAATTCTTCTTTCAACAATTGTTTTTCAATAACATTAGGCATATTTTCAATAATATAGCGTCTCATTACACCAGCTATACAGCCTTCGCTTAATGGCGGAGTAAATATTTGCTTGTCTTTTACCCAAAAAATATTTGCAATTACACTTTCAATAATATTCCCTTTAGAATTTAGAATAAGAGCATCATTCCATTTGTTTATTTTAGCATATTTAGCTGCCATTGCATAAATAAGAGAATTACATGTTTTTAGATTAGACAAGCTATCATTGGCTTTAAATAATCCTTCTGCAATACCTATTTGAAGCCCATTTTCATTTAATTTAATTATAGTACCCTCTAAAGTAAAACATTCAATAAGAATTCCTGTGTGGTTATCAAACGAAGTAAAAATGCCGTCACCTGTATTAAAAATCTGCAAACGCACTCTACATAATATACTCAGCTTATTTTTATCGACTAAACTAAGTATATCATTTTCAATTTTTTGTTTATTGAAGTAACTTGGCAAACTTATTTTAAGAATATCTAAACCATTTAAAAGTCTTTCCCAATGAAATTCAAATAATTTAATGCTTCTGTTTTTAACTAACATTGTTTCATATAGCCCATATCCATATTTAAAAGCATTATTTTTTGTTATAATAGAATAACTATCAGCATCTGTTATTTTTCCGTTTATGTTTATGTAAGGCATATAATAAATTACAACAAAGCTACTATATAAAAACAATAATGGGGCTGTATAAAAAACGTTCCTCATTAGTTTCAAAAACAAAAAATTTGCTTGTTTTATTTTTGTAACATACAATAACAATACTTTGTTTGTGCTATTCATTCATTCATTGTTAATAAAACTAAGAATAGTAAAAAGAAGTAGAAGACATAAAATCTGTTTAGAGTTTGAAATTTGTATTGAATACAAATAATTCTTTTTATTACATTTGCAATTAGTATGATACGATATGTAGCTTTTTTAAGAGGTATAAATGTAAGTGGACATAAAATTATAAAAATGGCAACCTTAAAACAAATGTTTATATCTATGGCATTTAATAATGTTGTAACTTATATACAAAGTGGCAATGTTGTTTTTGATTGCGATACAACAGATGTTTCTTTGCTGAATACGAATATAGAAACATATCTAAAGTCAGAATTAGGTTATGATGTAAGAGTTATAATAAGAACAATATCGGAGTTACAACAAATTATAGCTAATAATCCCTATCATACTTTAAATGATGGTGATACACGAAAGGTAGGTGTAACGTTTCTTGCCGGAATACCACCTATTGAAAAAACAAATGGAATACTTAAAAAAAGTGAAATCGGTGATGAAATCTGTATAATAGACCGTGATATTTATATTTTATATCACTCTTTTGGGAATTCTATGTTTACGAACACCTATATAGAAAAAAAACTGGGCACTAAAGGTACTTGTCGTAATTGGGCTACCATAAATAAATTAATAGAATTATAGTATTAATTGGTGTCATTTCCCCT
>CAIWXG010000096.1 GCA_903916555.1 uncultured Bacteroidota bacterium | reverse complement strand
TGGAACATATAGGTATATAAGTGATTTTACTGTAATCAATACCAATGAAAAAGGTATTCCAATAAGTTTTCAAGGAACTATATTAGATATTACTGAGAAGAAAAAAGCAATTTTTGATTTAAGAGAAAATCTAAAAAGATTTAACCTTGTAATAGAAGGCATTACAGATGCCGTAATTATTTTAGACGATAAAAAAACTATAATATATTGTAATGAAGCTACAAATAAAATTTTTGGATGGAATAATGATGAATTAATAGGTAAACTCTATTCTATATTTATTCCTAATAGATTTATTCCGATGCAAGAATTTGGTATTGAAGAGCTATGGGAAAAAGCAGATACTGAATTTAAAGGCATAAAAAGAGAAGTAATAGGCATAAGGAAGGATGGAACTGAAATAGTATTGGGTATAAATATTTCAGCTTGGAAATTAGAGGGGAAATTGTATTTCGGCTGCATGATGAACGATATTTCAGAAAGAAAAATGCATGAGGAGCGAATTAGTTACTTAGCATCTTTTCCTGAATTGAATAAATTACCAGTTATCGAATTTAATTTAAAAGGAGAATTATTATACGCAAATCCAAGTGCAGTTCTTAATTTCCCTAAACTTGAAAAAGAAGTGTTAAATCATCCTTTTATAAAAGGTATTGATGAAAACACATTAAATAGAGAAATTGAAATAGATAATGAATGGTATTTGCAAACTATACATTTTTTTAATAAAAAAAGTGTTATAAGAATTTATGCTGTTAATATTACCGAAACAATAAAAGCGAAAGAAATAGCAGAAATAAATGGAGATAGATTAAATTTTTTGTTAGAAACATTACCTGATGCAATCTTTTTAAAAGATGCAAAAAATAGATGGCAAATAATAAATTCTGTAGCAAAAAAACTATTTAGATTAGAAAATATTGATTGGGTAGGAAAAACAGATACAGAACTTGCTGAACTAAACCAACCCTTAAAGCTAGCCCATTTATTTTGTATAAAAAGTGATGCGGAAGCTTGGCAAAATGGCAAATTAACTATTGGAGAAGAGCATAGTACTGATGAAAATGGAAATGAATTAATTTTTGAGGTATTGAAAGTTCCTAGATATAGTAAAGATAATTCTAAAAACGGATTAGTTATTGTTGGTAGAAATATAACAGAACGTAAAGCAATAGAAAAAGAAGAACATTTAAATCATTTAATTCAAGAACAATTAAATAAAATCTTAAAGGTTTCGCTAAAAAATAGTCCTCAAAAAGAAAATCTTCAGGAAATACTTGATATAGTTATTAATTCAAATTTTATTGAACTACAGAAAATTGGAGGAATTTTTCTTGTAAAAGATGGTGATAAAAAGTTAGAATTGGAATGCCATTGCAATTTTTCATCGGCTTTAATAAATATGTGTTCAACAGTTGATTTTGGAGTTTGTATTTGTGGTAGAGCAGCACAAGAAAAACAAACACAATTTGTATCATGTATAAATCATTTGCATGATAATAGGTATCTAAACATGAAACCACATGGGCATTATAGCATACCTATTATTTCTGATAATAATGCAATTGGTGTAATTGTAGTTTATTTAAGTGATGGACATAAACGTAACCCCAAGGAAATTATGTTTCTGGAGTCTGTTGCCAATATTATTGTGTGTATGATAAACAGAAATAAAGCAGAGAAAAAAATAACTGAAAATCTTAATTTTTTAAATAATATTGATAAAATAAATAGTATATTACAAAAAACAAGTATTTCAGAAAGCTTGAATAGTGTTAATGAAGTAATGCTGCAAACCATATTGGAAATATTTTCAACAGATAGGGTATGGCTATCATCTCCATCTGATTTGGAATCTAATTTATGGTCAATAGCTATGGAGTGTACTAAAGAAGCCTATCCAGGTGCATATAAGCTTGCAAATGAGCAATTTAGTACAGAGGAATCTAAAAAAATATTGAAAGAAGTTTTAAGTACTAATGAGCCCGTTTGTTATATTGAAAAGGATCTACCGATACTTTCATCAAAGTATCAAATTAAATCACAAATATGTATTGCAATATATCCAAAAATAGGTAATCCATGGTTATTGGGTATGCACCAATGTGAATATGAAAGAAAATGGACAAATGAAGAAATAAGATTTTTAAAGCAAATTGTAGAGCGATATGCATTAGGATTATCTAACTCTTTATTGCTTAACGAACTGCGGAATAGTGAATATCGGTATCGTTCATTAACAGAGACAGCACACGATATAATAGTATCGTATGATTTTGATGGCAACGTAAAATATATGAATAATATAGGTGTTGCATATTTTGGATTTGACGATAAGGAATACATTAATAGTAATATGTATGACTTTATTGACCCAGATGAAAAAGAATTAATTAAACAGATATTAAACCAAAGAAAAGAAGGATATACAAAAGCTAAATACACAGAAGTGAAGTTAAGAAAGAAAGATGGAAATTATTTTTCTTTTGAATCAAGTTCATCAGTAATAAAAATTGGTGGAAAAAATAAGGAAGTCATTTCTATTATTAGAAATATTACGGATAGAAAAATTGCTGAAAATAGGCTCATTAAACAAAATATAGAATTACAAACCATTAATGCGGAACTAGATAGATTTGTTTATAGTACTTCTCATGATTTAAGATCTCCTTTAACTTCAGTAATGGGGTTAATTTACATTATGAAAGAATTGATACCTAAGAATGAGGAATTATATTCTTTTGTAATGATGATGGAAGAAAGTGTAGAAAGATTAGATGGAGTAATAAAAAATATTCTTGATTATTCAAAGAGTAATAGAGTACATATAAAAAATGAGCCTATTAATGTTCAAGATATTTATAATGATGTTATTGCAGGCATTAGTTATATAAAAGGTGTTAAATTAGTTAAAAAACAAACAACTATAGATTGCAATCATTTATTCATATCAGATAAAATAAGGATTATTACAATTATTAGTAATTTAATAACTAATGCTATAAAATATAGAAGAAGAGACGATATTGAAGCTTTTGTAAATTTTACATTTAAATTGGAAGATAATTATGGTGTAATGATAGTTGAGGATAATGGAGAGGGTATTGCAAAAGACAAACATGATGAAGTTTTTGAAATGTTTGTAAGGAATTCGACTAATTCAGATGGCAGTGGCTTAGGACTATATATAGTAAAACAAAATGTAAGTAAGCTAAATGGGAGTATCGAATTAGAATCGGAAATAGGAATTGGAACAAAATTTATTATTAAAATACCAAATAATGTATAATATATATTCATAATTTGCATGTATTGTTGCTATTATAATTAATACAATATTTTATCAGTATCCATTTTTCAATGGCTATATCCTGAATAATTATTATTTTTGCAAACAGATTAAATTTTTAAAACAATGAGTTTTATTTCAGAAATAGTTGCCCGCCAGATTCTTGACAGCAGAGGCAATCCTACTGTAGAGGTAGATGTAATGACAAGCGAAGGTATTATGGGTCGTGCTGCCGTGCCAAGTGGTGCAAGTACCGGCAAGCACGAAGCAATGGAACTTAGAGATGGCGATAAGAATGTGTATATGGGTAAGGGGGTTCTTAAAGCAGTAGAACATGTAAACGAAATACTGTCGGAAGAACTTTACGGTTGGGACATAACCGACCAACGCGGCTTAGATAATACTATGATAGAGCTTGATGGCACAGCCAATAAGTCTAAATTCGGTGCAAATGCAATCTTAGCAGTAAGTATGGCAGCAGCAAAAGCAGCAGCACAAACTGTTGGTTTGCCATTATATCGTTATGTAGGTGGTTCTAATGCCAGAACATTACCAATGCCTATGATGAATATTTTAAACGGTGGTGCACATGCCGATAATAAAATAGATTTTCAAGAATTTATGGTAATGCCTATTGGCGCACCAAGTTTTAGTGAAGGTTTGCGTTGGGGGGTAGAAATTTTTCATACATTAAAAACTGTATTGAAAAAAAGAGGTTACAGTACCAATGTAGGCGATGAAGGTGGTTTTGCACCCAATATACAAAGTAATGAAGAGGCTATTGAAACTGTTTTAAAAGCAATTGAAAAAGCAGGTTACAAACCGGGTGTAGATGTAGCAATAGCTATGGATGCGGCAAACAGTGAATTATATAATGATAAGGATAAGAATTATGTGTTTCATAAGAGTGACGGTAAAATAATGAGCAGCGAAGAATTGGTAGAATACTGGGTAAGCTGGTGCAAAAAATATCCGATAATAAGCATTGAAGACGGTATGGCAGAAGATGACTGGAAAGGTTGGAAAATGCTTACGGATGCATTAGGTAATAAAGTGCAATTAGTTGGTGATGATTTATTTGTAACAAATGTAAACAGATTAGAAAAAGGTATAAAGGAAAAAATTGCAAATGGTTTATTGGTAAAAGTAAATCAGATAGGTACACTAAGCGAAACTATTGATGCGGTTACTATGGCACAACATAATGGTTATAATACTATTATGAGCCATAGAAGCGGCGAAACTGAAGATGCTACTATTGCAGACCTTGCAGTTGCACTTAATTGCGGACAAATAAAAACAGGTTCGGCAAGCAGAAGCGACCGTATGGCAAAATATAATCAATTACTAAGAATAGAAGAAGAATTAGGTTCGTCTGCCTTTTTCCCAAACAAAACACTTAAATTTGGGAAATAATTTTATATTTATTTTATGAAAAAAATTATTAAGATTATTACTAATAAGTACTTTATTTCTTTTTTTGTTTTTATTATTTGGACTCTATTTTTTGACCAGAATGACTTTATGACCATAAGAGAACGACAAAAAGAATTGGATGCCGTTAAAGGAAATATTGCCTTTTTGAATAAAGAAATTGTAAGAATGAATAATGAAGTAAATGAATTAGAAAATAATCCGGATAAGTTAGAAAAATATGCTCGTGAAACATTTAGAATTAAACATGAAGGAGAAGATGTATATGTGATTGATAAAAAATAACACTATTTTCTGCTTTTTTTAAAATATATCCCACTATAATTATAGTGGGATATATTTTA
>CAIWXG010000095.1 GCA_903916555.1 uncultured Bacteroidota bacterium | reverse complement strand
TTAATGCAGAATAAATATTACGATTAAATTCTTCTTTCCTATTTATCAAGTCCCGCTCTTTTCTTTCCTTTTTCTTTTTGCTTAATTTCCGTCCATTTTCCCCTTGTTCTTCCGGATTTTCCGCAGGGAATCCGGAATCGATAATGAACTCCTTCTCTGAAGGTATTTACTTGACAGTGCTAAATGATAGTAATAGACTTGTTAGAACTCATTTATAACCTTACCTACCAAAATGCCCAATCGTTATAGAAATTCTTAACTATATGCCTTTTCATATAACATCAGTTCCTTGAATACGTTAAGATAACCCGATTATTCTTACTTCTTAATGCCCTATCGGAACATCAAGAAGAACGAGGTCTCTCATCAAGTATAAAAAGGTCAGTAAACTTTTAATGCAGAATAAATATTACGATTAAATTCTTCTTTCCTATTTATCAAGTCCCGCTCTTTTCTTTCCTTTTTCTTTTTGCTTAATTTCCGTCCATTTTCCCCTTGTTCTTCCGGATTCCCTGCGGAAAATCCGGAAGAACGGAGCGTTTTAAAAAAAATGTGTCCTGCAAAATACTAAATGATATTAAAATCCTAATTTAGACCCTATTATATACTGAATATGAAATTCCCAGAAGACTACATAAATAAAATTATTTGCGGTGATAGTTTAGAAATAATGCGTCAAATGCCGGACAACTGCATTGACCTTGCGGTCACTTCGCCGCCATATAACCTAAAAAATTCAACCGGTAACGGAATGAGTGCAAATACCAAAAGTGGGAAATGGGCAGGCAATCCGTTACAGAATGGATATAGCCATTATAGCGATAACATACCAGCAGATGAATATGCTGATTGGCAGTATAATTGTTTAAAAGAAATGTTTCGTTTAATTAAAGACGATGGCGCAATATATTATAATCATAAATGGCGGGTTCAAGATGGACTAATTCAAGACCGTAAAGATATAATTAGGGATATGCCCGTTAGGCAGATAATAATTTGGAGAAGAAAAGGTGGATTTAATTTTAATCCCGGTTACTATTTGCCAACTTATGAGGTGATATATTTAATACCAAAGCCGAAATTCAAACTTGCGACAAAAGGAAATGCATGTGGTGATGTATGGGAGTTTACGCAGGAAATGAAAAATGAGCATCCGGCCCCGTTCCCAGTTTCACTTATTGAAAGAATTATATCTACAACAAACGCAAAAATAATATTGGACCCATTTTCCGGTAGTGGCACAACGGCTGTTGTTGCCATGGGGCTAAAAAGAGAATATATTGGTATAGACTTATCACCAGATTATTGTAATTTGGCGGAGAAAAGAATTAGTAAAAATAAAGTTGAAAGTGAATTATTGGCAATTAAACCAGCCTTACTTTTTTAATTTCCGCAAATGAAACATGAATTATTAAATATACCCAAGGCTGAATTATTACAGAAACTTAAAGACGTTAAGGCATTAGGATGGATACATACAAGCCGTTCAAAAAATGATGGTGCGGTTGGTAATACGTTAGAAGATTTACTTGAAATACCTGAAAATAATTTAGGAATAGCAAATACGGTAGATTGGGAACTTAAAGCACAAAGAAAAGCAACAAGTTCTTTAATTACTTTGTTTCATATTGACCCGAAGCCCCGAAAGCCTAAAAGTGTTGTCGCCAAAGTGTTGTTACCTTTCTACGGCTGGGCGCATCAGGAAGCGGGTTTAAAATATGGGGCGGATGAAATGAGTTTTAGGGCAACTTTAAATGCAGTAAATTATACTGACAGAGGTATTAAAATTTCAATAGATAGTGTAAATAGAAAGGTCAATATTGTGTTTAATCCTTCAAAATGTGACGAAAGACATAGGGATTGGTTAGAACGGGTTACTGGGTATCATGGAAACGAGGAACAGGTTATTGCCTTTTGGGATTTTGATGATTTACAAAAAAAGTGCGCAGGCAAAATTAGAAATACAATTTATGTAAATGCTGATGCCAGAATAGTTGATGGGCAAGAAGAATTTAAGTATGATAAAATTGAACTTTTGGAAGATTTTGCTTTTAATAACCTATTAAGAGGTCTTATTAGCGGCAACATTTTAATTGATTTTGATGCCAGAACTGGGCACAATCACGGCACTAAATTCCGTATTAAACAAAATAATTGGCCCGTCTTATTTTCAAAAATTACAGAGTTAAAATAGACAAATACACCAAGTCAATAAAAAACAACTTCTCTTGAAGTTGTTTTTTATTTGGCGACTAATTAAAACCACATTTCAACCTTATGCGGATTTTTCCTGCCTTTGTTGGTGTTTGCCACCAATAAACAATAATAGGCTCAACCTCTCGCTTGTTTAGGAATCTGATTGCTTCCAACTTATTAGGATGAAAAGAGAAGCTTCTAACAGTGGGTTCTTTTTGGCGATGTAAGAAGCTTGCCCCCGTATTGGAATTTTCCGACAGGCTAAATATGATCCCACTGATCGAAGCGTCCGCTTTGTCTTAATTAGATGGAAGCGAAAAGCTTCAACCAGTGTTTAAGAATTTTTGTGCTATGTCTTTAGTACACCAAACATTTCATTTATTTCAATAATGATTTAGATTATCATCAATTACACTAAAATAATTTAACTTGCGGTTGTATCAGGTAATCTAATAATAAACTATGGCAAATGCAATTATTAAGGTTAATAACCTTTATAAAAAATACGGAGATTTTGAGGCGATAAAAGGAATTAGTTTTGAAGTAATGGAGGGTGAAATATTTGGTTTACTTGGGCCTAATGGTGCCGGTAAAACATCTACATTAGAAATTATAGAAACATTGCGTCAAAAAACATCGGGCGAGGTTATTGTAGATGGTATAGATTTGGATAAAAACCCGCAGGCTATAAAAAATATAATAGGTGTGCAGTTGCAAGCTGCCGGTTATTATCCTAATTTAAATCTTAAACAAATAATAGAATTATTTGCCGGTTTATATAATAGGCAAGTAGAACCATTGGCACTATTGCAAACAGTAAACCTACAAGACAAAGCTAAAAGTAAATTCAAGGAACTTTCCGGTGGGCAAAAACAACGATTCTCTATTGCCACAACACTTATTAACGAACCCAAAATAATTTTCTTAGACGAACCTACTACCGGTCTGGACCCACAAGCACGCCGTAACCTATGGGAATTGATAAAGCAACTAAGAGCAAACGGTGCCACCGTTGTTATTACCACTCACTATATGGACGAGGCCGAAGAACTTTGTGAGCGTGTAGCCATAGTAGATACCGGCAAAATAATAGCCCTTAGTACTCCTAACGATTTAATTGATAAACTATTGGCTACCGGTTTCACACGACCTAAATCTATAAAAGCAGCCACTCTTGAAGATGTTTTTTTGAACATGACAGGCAAAGAATGGAGAGATGAGTAGATGGGAAACAGGTGTTTGGCTATCTATTTTTTATTAAAACAAAATAGTTAAGAACGAGATTATAAATAATAGTTACAATTTAAGTAAAAGGAGTGAACTAATAAATGCAAATAATCTCAAAATTTATACTTCCAAAATATGTTTTCAGAGGTACTACTCTTGGCTTTGAAGGTAGTCATTCAAGCAAAAATATACCATATACATGTGCAACAAGAAACCCTATAAAGGCAGTTTTATTTGCAATGCATTGTAAATTACATTACTATCATAATCCTGTTATTTATATTGCCAAATTTGAAAACATAAAACTGCTTCCGTTGTTAAAGGCAACGAAAAAGATGGATGATTTGGAAGAGGCAATAAATTTTATGATTGAACCAAATGGTTTTTATCAATTATGCGAAGGTTATACTACCCTTGCTGAAATGAAAGAAATTTTTAAAAACTTAAAAATACCACTAGCAGCATCTGTAAAATTAGAAAATCTAACAGATAAATGCGAGCAAGCAAAAGTATTAGAAGTTGAAGATATTGATAGAATATTACTAGAATGTAACAAAACTTTGAAAAAATAGGTAAATTTGTAGTTATGATAACTGGACTTAAGAAAATACACGAGGGTAATAAATATCTCCAGATTCAAGGATTTGTAGATAAAGAGGTATTGCAAGAATTAATAAATAAAAATAAATATTCAAAACCTAATACATATTGGGTATTTGTTGATTACGCGCCTGAAGAATTTAAACTTAATTCAAAGTTTGACATCATATTAGAAGGTGAAGAAAAGAAAATGTCGCCTCATTTTTATACTATTAAATTATTAACCGTTTTAGACCAATTTGGCAATCATCTTGAAACATTACAGGAAGGTTGGAAAACTATTTGCAGACTAGAATTTATTGGTGAAATTCCTAAGTCATTCCAACATCTGCCAATTTTAGATACATGGAAACATAATAGCAATAGCATAAAAATTGTAAATCACAAGGATCTTGTCATTGATACAAATAATATCAGCAAAAGTGTATATAATCAGTTTTATAGGGAATTGTTTTTCTTTGTACTTAATACTGATTCCATTAATAAAAAAGAATTTCTTTCTTCATTGAAAAATATTTATATAGAAAATAAAGACTATATGAATGAAAAAATACCTGTAGAATTATTTAATGAAGCTGAAAAAGAATTTCACGATTTTACAGCTTTATAGTTTTAATAATATAAAAATATTTGGTGTTAAAATTCTGCGATTTATATTATATGTATTTTCATAAACTCTAAAAAACTTTTTACACACATAAATCATATTACTCAAACGAGTTGGTACTATATATAAAAAGACTACTACTATAATATATTCAAAATTGTAAAAAAATAATTATAAATTTGATACAAATTTAAAGAACCATGATAGATACAAATTTAATAACAACAGCAAATTCATTAGACGGATATAAAGTAACGAAGCAATTAGGATTGGTAAGAGGCATTACAGTACGTTCAAGAAGTGTTTTTGGTAATATTGCCGGTCATTTGCAATCTATTGTAGGTGGCGAATTATCGGTATATGTAGAGCTTTGCGAAAAAGCCCGTAACGATGCCTATTACCACATGATAGAACATGGTAATGCAATGGGTGCTAATGCTATTATTGCTATGCGTTACGATGCCAACGATGTTATGGAGGGTGTAACTGAAGTTTTAGCTTACGGTACGGCTGTTTATGTTGAAAAAATATAATAGACGCATAAGTATAAATAAATGTCTTAAAATTTTGGCTTATATGCAAATTGAAAGTATTGCATGATGCTATTTTTATACCAAAATCCATAATAAAATTATTAATTTATTTAAAGAATCAATTAAATTATTGCATTACTGCATTATTTATTTAATTTTAAGCCGGATAATTATAATTTTCCGGTATTTTTACCTTTAATAAAAGTGTATGAAATTGTATAACACAACACAAGACTTATCAGCTATAAAAGATGTAAAGTCTTATGATGTATCAAGAAGGCGTTTTTTACAATTAGCAGGGGGCATTGCTGGTACGGGTGCTTTTTTGACAGCATGTAAAAAATCTGCCGATAACAGAATATTCGTAGGTAGAGGCGATGTAGGATTGCTGAATTTTTTATATATTATTGAGCAACTTAAAGCCGGCTTTTATGCGCAAGCAAATGCAACAACTTATTATGGGCTTACATTAAGCGAAATGCAATTACTTGCAGACTTGCGAGACCATGATTTAGCACACGTAGATTTTTTAGCTCTTATATTGGCAGGTAATGTAATACCAAAGATTACCTTGAATTTATCGCCTGCAATCTATGCAGACCGCACAAGTATGATATCAAACGCAATTATTTTAGAAGACCTTGCCGTTGCATCGTATAATGGTGTAATGCAATCGTTTAGCGATGCAGGCTATTTACCTACTATTTCTAAAATAGCTTCTGTAGAAGCTCGCCATGCGCAATACGTAAGAGATTTATTAAACTATAATTCCTTTGGAGATATTTCGCTTATAGATGCCAATGGTTTAGGACAGAGTTTATCGCCACAAGCAGCATTAGCTATTGCACAACCCTATATACAAACACAATTCGACGGTTCAACTTTACCTGCATAATCAAAAAATTAGTATGAATATTAGTAATATAATAAACGAAATTGCGAAGACCGACCCCGAAGTATATGAAAGAGTAAGTGGCAGACGCAATCTGTTAAAGTCTTTTGGCAGTAAAGTAGCAGTAAGTGCATTGCCATTAGTTTTGGGTTCTTTGTTTAAAAAAGCTTATGGACAAACTACTGCCTCTGCTTCTTTAATTGCAAGCATGAATTATGCTTTGCAAATAGAATATTTTACTTATAATTTTTATCATACAGGTAATAATACCGGTGGTTTAGTTAGTGCTGCCGATATTGCAGGCTTGCAGGCTATTGAAAACCATGATTTGGGGCATATAAATTTTCTTAAAAATTTAATTACCACAATGGGTGGTACTCCCTATACGCCAAAAAATTATATTGGCAATCCTTTTATTGCTGCCGGTGCTTACGATTTTACTAAAAGCGGTACTTTTACCAATGTTTTTACAAGCTATGCTATATACTTAGATTTAGGGCAAGCTTTTAAAGACTTAGCTGTAAGGGCTTATAAAGGTATAATAGGTAGTAATGGTGCCGGTAGTTCTTTTATTGGTACTGCAATGCAAATTCATTCTGTTGAAGCACGCCATGCTGCACATGTAAGATATGTGCGTAGAAATTCAGGTGCAATAGACAATCCGAAACCATGGGTATCCGAAAATATATCGTTTCAATCGGCACCCTTAAATCAGTTTATACCCTTTTACATAAACGAAAACAATATACTACAAGGTACAAATATAGATATTACAACCTTACCCGGTGCTAATGGTAGCACTATATCGCATACTGCAGCAACAGAAGCATTTGATGAACCATTAGATATGACCACTGTACAAGGTTTATTAAGTCCTTTTATACTTATATAAGGATTGAAAACATCTTTTTTTTAATACAAAAAGCACCGTGTAGGTGCTTTTTTGTTATTATAAAAGAATTCTTTACACCCCATTTTTCAATATACATCTCCACATTCTCGAACTTAAATTATGAAATACATTCCTAGAAGACTATCATCTATATTAAGTAAAATGGGGTATCTAGAACTCTCTTTTAAAGTGGGTCGTCCATACTTATCCAAGCCCTGTTATTCCAAAAACTCACTATGAAAAACAATTAATAAATAGCTCAAATAAACGCTACAATCACCAACAACACTCAACCTACATATAAAGCTACATCAATCAATTCTTTACCTATTTCGTGTATTGTGCTTTCCAGTTTTTTTGCTTGTTTTGATGATGGGTATTTTACACCCGATGCATATTGACGTAATAAGGATGGATTTATATGTGCCTTTTTTGCTATGGAAGTTATTTTTAAATAACTGAATTTATCAAACAATGAAGTAATATCATAAACATATTCAAACTCTATTTTTTTTGCATCTAACCCATGAAAATCTTGTAATAATAGTTTCATATTATTTTCAAGATTTTCTATAGTGTCAGAAGATTCTATTATTAAATTGTCTTCGTAATGAACACGCCCATTAATTGCTCCATTACCTTTTTCAATTATTAATAATATCTTATTCATTTTTTTTATAATTTTATTTTAATCCTGCTTGTTTTAATATTGACATAAGTGTTCCTATATGTATATCCTTATTACTATGCATTGGTACCGTTACTTTGCCTTTTTTTGTAGTATGAACTTATTGAAGATGACTACCTTTTTGAGTATGTGCATACCAACCATCTTTCTTTAAAATACCAATACCTCATCTAATTTCATTTTAAACGGCTATTTTAATTTGTATTATGAATGAGTATTTGCATAGTTACTTACAAAGGTAGCATATTTGCTACTAATTATTAAACTTTTTGTAGTAAAGTTTTGAAAATTCTAAACAATGTGTCTATTTTTTAACCTTAGTTATTTAAAAAAATTTAGATGACTGTTTTCTTAATGATATCTATATCAATGAGGTGCTAATTTAATATAATTAGTGTCATAGTCTAAACTTCTAAATAATACTGTATCATATTGATAAATATCAGCTTTGTTCGTCAATATGTAATTTATACCTTGTTTTATAATTAAATGTAATTGTACCGTTACAATTACTGGTAAATCTATAAATATCATTTCTATTAATTAAGTTATAGAAATGAATATATTTAGCAGCAGAATATTTAAATTTAATTTGCTATTCTTGTAAGAATGTGTAATTTTGTTTGGTGTTAGATGCCTGTAATAGGATACATCTTTTGGGTGCATTAAAACCGTCTATTTGTTATTAATAATCAACATTTTAATAGCTTTTTTATCAATCATTTGCATCTCTTTAGATAATTTACTACAATTTTAATATACCAAAATAAAAAAAACAATAATGAATTTTAAAGGACTTAAATTATTATGTCTAATATGCATTTTAGTATTAAGCATATCTTGGGCTTCTACCGAATCTTGTGATTTTGTAATAGAAAATGTAAAACTGTTTGACGGTAGTAAAGTTACAGAACATGCAAATGTTTATGTAAAAGATGGATTGGTTTTAAGAATTGACACCAATCAAACAAAAATTAATTGCAAATATAAATACCTTATTGAGGGTAAAAACAAAACACTTATTCCAGGTTTAATTAATGCCCATGTTCACATACAGTCAAGAGAAGATTTAAAAAATTCAGCTCAGGCTGGTATTTTAACAGTTATGGAACTATTGAGATTGCAAGAGGATTCAATAGCTATATTCAAATCCTTAGCAAATGAAGCAATTTACTCTGATTTTTACACTTCCGGTATTGGTGTTGACATGCCTGATGCTGTTATTAAATTTTATATTCAAAGTTTAAATCCTTATGCTCCAAAAACAACTATGGACGTTGAATTATTTATATCCGAAAGAATTAAAAAAATGGTTGATTTTATCAAGATTTATCAAGACTCCAGATTGCCTGAAAAATTCAGCGACACTCTTTTTGATAAAATAATTTTTGAAACCCATAAAAATAATTTACTTGCAATAGTTCATTCAGAAACACTAAAAGACACCCGCTATGTGTTTAATCATGGTGCAGATATAGTTGCTCATGGTTGGGTGGATAACCTATTTACAGAAAGCGATTTAAAAAAATGGAAAGAAAGAGCGTTTTATATTATCCCTACATTACTGGCACATACAGAAATCAAAAAGCAACTCAATCCCAAAAGCTATACTTTGTCTGAAGATGAAATTGTAGGCGAAGTAGGCCGGTTGCATAAAGCAGGAATAACTATATTAGCAGGTTCTGATGCTCCCGCACATGGTTTAAATTTTACTACTGATTTTTACAGAGAACTTGGCCTTTATGTAAGGGCAGGTCTCTCCCCTTTTGAAGCACTTAAAACAGCTTCAATAAATCCGGCAAAGGCATATAGGCTAAAAAACAAAGGAGAAATAAAAGTTGGTGCCTACGCAGACCTTGTTTTAATAAAAGGAGACGTGCTAAACGACATAAATCAATTAAATAAAATAGAATCTGTTTGGAAGAAAGGTGTAAGGATAAAATAATTTAGACAATTTTAATTTCCAGCCTTTTGGTGATCTCACCATCATACAAAATAGTCTTCTGCAACAGCCTGAAGATATTTCACCGGGATGTAATAACGAGCTTTTAGCTAGTGAAAAACACAACTAACACGAAATAGCAATTTGCAACTAAACATCACAAATCCATTTTCGATCCTATCCCTCTTTTAAAACCAATTGAAAAAAGTGTTTTGTTTAAAACATAACGTCCAACAAAATAGGACACCAAACCGAATTGTTGACCTATTTATTTATCGTTTGTATCAAAATTTATTTAATTATTCCTTAATCATTGCCTGCATATAGCTATGCCATGTAGTCATCTTTACTGCCGAACAGATGCCTCCGGTGCATTTCCATCCAGTTTTCAAATACTCATTTACTTGTGCTACCAATTTCTCCAAATCCGCACTTTCAAGAACAATATACATAATAAATTTTTTTTCAAAAGTAGTGGTTTTTAAAATAAAAGTCAAATATTTGTTTCTTTGTTGGTGTTTTCACAAACTGGTTGAAGCGAATCTCGCTTGTTTTCGGAAGCGGGTGCGCCTACCTGTGGAAATATTATATTTTCTTTTGTTCAATCAATGTATATAAATTCCTATAGTATGGAAATGGGCTTTTTAGATTTGACAACTTCTAAAAACGAAGTCAGAAAAATGCCGAAAAGTGTGTATTATCAAGTGTCTTGGAAGATTGGGAGGGAAGAAAAGTAACAAGCTGGTAACAAGTTCTTCATAAACAGACCTAATTGTTACCCGAAAGCTATCAGGTTTACTTTCGATACAGTTGGGTCCTGTTACCCCCATCGTTTATACGGCAATATTTCAAAGAAGCTCAACGCAAATATACCTATAACCATCAAATATCGTACCATTTTT